>JAXHVM010000016.1 GCA_034189185.1 Deferribacterota bacterium | reverse complement strand
GATCTAAAAACTTATCTAAACATAATAATTCATTTTCAGAATCCTTAACTTCTTTTTTTAAATTTTCTGGTATCACTACATCAAAACCAACAAGTTTTTTTGCTTCAAATACATTATTTATTTCTTCTAAGGAAAAGTAATAATGATCATCTTTTTTATAAAAGTTCTTAATCGTATAAGAAAGATACAGATCTTTTTTTCGTAATATTAAATATTTATATCTAGAATATAAAAAGTTTACATCATAATAAATATCTAACTTTATTATCCCTTTATTGCCAAATGTTGAGCTTACTAAACCTATATCTATAAAATTCATAGAAAACCCTACTTGCCTGATTACAAGTAGGGTTAGCACATAATTACTCTAATATTTCTAAAACTATTTTTTTACCACTCTTAATCCCTGCAGCATTTAGGATTGTCCTCATAGCTCTTGCAGTTCTACCTTGTTTACCAATAACCTTACCTAGATCTGATTGGTTAACCCTAAGCTCAATTACAGTTGTTTTCTCACCTTCTACTTCTCTAATATCAACATCCTCTGGATTATCAACTATTGCCTTTACAATAGATTGAACAATTTCTTTCATCATTCAGCCTCCACATCTTTTTTCTTTTTTAGTTGTTTTTCTTCATGAAATCTCTTCATTATACCCACTTTTGATAGCATGCTTCTAACCGTATCTGTTGGTATCGCACCATTTAGAAGCCATTTCAACGTCTTTTCTTCATCTATTTTAAAATTGTTGTTTTCTCTAAGAGGATCATATATGCCTATCTTATCTATATATTGACCATCTCTCTTGTCTCTACTATCCATTGCTACAATTCGATAAAAGGGCTTCTTTTTTCTCCCAAATCTAATTAGCCTCAATTTAACTGCCACAAACACACCTCCTATTTGGATAAAATATCTTGTATAAAAGAACTGTCTAGCTTTTTAGTTTTGCCTTTCTTATTTTTTACAACCTTTAGCATTTTATTCATTTGAACCAATTGTTCAATCAATCTATTTACTTCCTTAACATTTGTACCACTGCCTCTTGCAATCCTCTTCTTTCTACTACTATTCAAAATTTTATAATGACGCCTCTCATATGGAGTCATTGAGTTAACTATAGCCTCAACCCTTTTGAATTTATCATCAAAAGAATCTAATTTTGGCATTTTACTAAAACCTGGAATTAATTTCAATACATTTTCAATTGAACCCATCTTTTCAATCATCTTCAATTGTTTAACAAGGTCATTAAAATCTAAACCACCTTTTTTTAATTTTTGTTCAAGTTTTTTTGACTCATCTTTTTCAACTATATTTTGAGCTTTCTCAACTAAACTAACAATATCGCCCATATCTAATATTCTTGAGGCCATTCTATCAGGATAAAAGGGTTCAAAATCAACTACTTTCTCACCAGTACTTGCATATTTAATTGGCTTACCAATAACCTCTCTTATAGATAATGCTGCGCCTCCACGAGCATCACTATCTAATTTAGTCAAAATGACCCCAGTCAAATCCAAGACATTATCAAATTGAACAGCTTGGTTAATTGCATCTTGACCTACCATACTATCAACTACTAATAAGATCTCATCTGGTTTTATCTTATTTTTAATATTTACTAACTCATCCATCATATCACTATCAATATGGAGTCTACCTGCTGTATCAATTATATTTATATCAAACAAATTTCTCCTGGCATATAATACTGATGATTCTGCTATTTGGATAGGATCATTACAATTCTCTATAGAAAAAAAGCTTATGCCATTCTTTTTTGCCATAATCTCAAGTTGTTGGATTGCTGCAGCTCTATAAACATCAGCGGCTGTTAAAAGTACTTTTTTACCTTTAAATTGACACGCCAATTTTACAGCAGTAGTCGTTTTACCTGAGCCTTGTAATCCCACTAGCATTATATTTGTTGGGATATTAGATGAGAGCCTTATTTTAGCATTATCGCTACTGCCTCCCAGAATATTTACAAGCTCATCATGAACTATTTTCACAAATACTTTATCAGGTGTTAAGCTTTTAACAACTTCAGCACCTAAGGCTTTATCCTTTACATTGTCTACAAACCTTTTAACTACTTTGTAATTAACATCTGCTTCTAATAAAGCCAGTTTAATCTGCCTAACTATATCTTTTATATTATCTTCACTAAGCTTTCCTTCGCCTTTTATTTTCTTAAAGATATTTTGCAATCTATCTGATAGATTTTTAAACATATTCTAACCTCAAATATTGTAAGATATAATCATCCAAATTACAGTCAATAATTTATTAACTAAATTCATACATAACCAGACCACTTGCAAGTTTAGGGTAAAAAAATGTTGTCTTCTGTGGCATAGTCAAACCATTATCTGCAATTTCTCTAATAATCTCTAGGGATACTGGTGGTAATATAAAAGCCATTATATTATTAGATTCTTTAATTTTGATGCATAATTCATCTTTACTATGTATATATGATATTTTATTTCCTTTCATAATATCTTCGTCAGTAAAATTAAAACAGGCTTTAAATATCAATTCATATAATACATAGGTATTAACTTTCCTATATACAGAATGTAAAAATTCAAAGGAATCTTCTTTTAATATTAATCCATAATTTTTCTTATCAAATACCATAACAAAACGTAAATCACTTTCATCTTTTAAAAACTCACTTATATTGTTAACATTCTCTATAATATGAAAATATTGTTCAATGCATTTAAAAAAATTAGCCTTATCAAAACCCTCATCTAGCTCAACTAACCTATGGGTTGGAAATATTTTAAGACCATTATCATAAAAATTAACTAACATCATCATGATATAGTCATAATCTTTTTCCTCTGATGGATTTACATCATCAATGCTTCTTCTATAATCTCTATATGATAAAGCTGTAGTATATCTATGATGTCCATCTGCAATATATATTTTTTTATCCTTCATAAATTGACATATTATTTCTATATATTTTTCATCAGATACTATCCATAGGCTATTTTTTACCCCATCATCATCAACTGCTGAAACAGATGGTAAATTTTTCTTAATATAGCTAAATATTCCAGATAGCTTATCTTCACTATCCATATATAGTGCAAAAACCTGACTTAAATTACATTTAACTTCTTTTATAAGATTAAACCTATCTTCAACATGTTTAGATATAGTTTTTTCATGTGGTAAAATATTTTTTTCTCCTAATTTCTCTAATTTAACAGCCCCTACAAAACCTGTTCTAGTATAATTTTTGTTATTATACACATACTGTTGTTCATACAAATATAAGCATGGCTTTTTATCATAAACAAGGACATCTTCTGATTTCCACTTATTTAATAACTCCCTTGCCTTTTCATATTTTCTTTCGCCCTGCGGAAGGGTTAACCTAACGATATTATATGGTGATTTTAGCTCTAATTTCTCTCTTGCTTTCTCCCCTATAACATCATAAGGTGGAGCAATAACATTCTTTAAAACAGCCTTTTCTAAATTATATCTCAGTCCTTTAAAGGGCCTAATATCCACCACTTTTTAACCTTTAGCGCCTACAATCTTAATTTTTGCAAACTTTCTCTTGCCAACTTTTATGATATATTCACCTTTACTTAATTTATAATTTATATCATTTATTCTACTATTATCAATATAAACCCCTCCTTGTATTACTAGTCTTTTAGCTTCTGATTTAGAGCTTGCAAATCCTATATTTTTTAACATGCTTATAATATCTATATTATCTGAAAATACAAATTCTTCAATATCTTTGGGTATTTCTCTATTTGTAAAGACCCTCTCAAACTGCTCAAGCGCTTTCTTTGCAGCACTATAACTGTGAAACTTATTTACTAGTTCAAAAGCCAGATCTTTTTTTGCATCCATTGGATGAATTTTTCCATTTTTAACCTTATCTATATCACTAATTGGCTTATCACTCAATAGCACATAATATCTTATCATTAATTCATCACTTATAGACATTATCTTACCAAACATCTCCTCAGGGGCATCCTTCAAGGCTATATAATTATTTAAGGACTTACTCATTTTTTGAACACCATCTAATCCCACTAATATAGGCATAGTCATAGCCACTTGTGGTTCTATATTATACCTTCTTTGAATATCTCTGCCCACTATGAGATTAAACTTTTGATCTGTACCACCTAATTCAATATCTGCCTTTAATACAACTGAATCATATGCCTGAATTAGTGGATATAAAAACTCATGTATACCTATGGGAATATTGTTTTTAAATCTATTAGAAAAATCATCCCTTTCTAACATCCTGGCAACTGTATAAAGCTTCGTCAGCTCAATAAACTTTTCAACACTCATCTTAGACATCCAACTACTATTAAAAACTATTTTTGTTTTATCTGGATCTAATATCTTAAAAACTTGTTCTTTGTATGTTTCAGCATTTTTCTTAACTTCTTCACTTGTTAATGCCTTTCTCGTTTCAGACCTCCCCGTTGGATCACCTATCATTCCAGTAAAATCTCCTATTAAGAAGAGAACATTATGCCCTAAATCTTGGAAGTGTTTCATTTTTTGTAAAACCACTGTGTGACCTAAATGTAAGTCAGGGGCTGATGGATCAAAACCGGCTTTTATATTAAGTTTTTTATTCTCTTTATTTGATATTTCTATTTTATTTACTAATTCTTCCTCAGTTATAATCTCAACTGTACCCCTTTTTAACAATTCTAATTCATCATATATATAGCTCTTCATTTAACAAAACCCATATTATAAATATTACTTATATAGTCTTTCAAAAAAATAAGCAATAAAGCAGAAATAGCAATAAAAGGCCCAAAGGGAATGGGAAAGTTCTTATTCCTTGTTATTAAAACTATGATAATACCTACAATAGATCCGATAAGTGAGGATATAAATAACACAAATAACACAAACTTTATACCCATAAAGGAACCTACAACAGCTAATAACTTCATATCACCACCACCTATACCATCATAGCCTTTTAATAGTTTATAAACAAGATTTGGTATATATAAAAAAATATAGCCACTCACTGCACCAATAATTGATTGTTTAAAATTTATATCTAGTCCAAATTGTTGTATATTTACTATATTTGGCAAAATTGATAAAACAACACCTAAGCATATACCAGTATAATTTATACTGTTAGGTATAACACCTGTAGTAAAATTTTTATCCATTAGGGTAAATAAGTCTGAGTAAGATGCTGCTAAAAGGAAAAAAGCAAAAATAGAATAATATATAAAACTATAACCTACACCAAAATTAATAGCAAACACAAGCACTACTAAAGCATAGGAAAACTCAACTAAGGGGTATCTTATAGAGATTCTACTATTGCAACAACTACATCTACCTTTCAATAAAATATAGCTAACAAGAGGTATATTATTATATAGTTTAATCTTACTGCCACAATTTGGACAATATGAAGAAGGATATATAATACTAATGTCCCTTGGCAGTCTATAAATTAAAACATTCATAAAGCTACCAAAAATTAACCCCAATACAAAGCAAATAATATAAATTAACATTAATTTAGTATGAGTTGTTTTCCTCTCTCATTGAAACTTCTAATGAAAATTTCTCATTTTCCAGAGAATAGCGCACTCCTATATATTTCAAACCACTTGGAATATTAACAATGTGGCCTTTTCCAATTATTAATGAGGGAATAGATATTTTAAATCGAGTACCCAATTTTTCACCAAAGATTTTTTTTGCACCACCAGCTATCATATTAAGTATCTCACCAACACCATCAACAACCTCATAATCTAAAGTCTTTTTCTCTTCACCTAAAAAATTTGAGACAATCTTTAGTGCTAAGTTTTCAGGCAAACTAATAATTACAGATCCCTTTATGTCTCCAGCAAGACCAATAACGCCTGAAACATCATAAGTGGTTCTTCTATCTTCTTTCAAATACACCTCATCTTTTTTTGGCTTCATATTAACCATCGTAGAAAAAACAGAAAATGTAGCCTCAATAAAGGGGTTTATGTATTCAGCTTTCATATAACAAATACCTCCAAATTATTAATTATTATATATATTTATATAAATTTAAATTATTAACAAGACTTTCATCTATTCTTTTACTCTTTTTTAGTCATCATTGCAATAAATTCTAGTTCACAAACAATATCATTAGTATTATTGTATACAACTCCTTTCATTCGCCAAGCATCTTTTTTACGCTTAATTAAGTTAACTACTATTTTTAAAGTCATTCCAGGTCTAACAACCTTCCTGAACCTAACCTTGTCTAGCCCCATTAAAAAAAGCTGATAGTTGTTAAATGATTTATCCCTATAAAATTGTGAGGCAAATAGACCACCAGCTTGTGCAACAGCCTCTACCATTATCACACCTGGCATTATAGGATTATTAGGAAAATGACCTGAAAAAAATGGCTCATTAATAGTAACATTTTTTAATGCAACAATTCTTTCATCTGTCAATTCGACTATCTTATCTATAAATAGAAATGGATATCTATGTGGTAAAATTGAGAGAATTTCATCAATATCCATCAATATCCCCCTTTGTTTATAAACTTAATTATAACTAATCCTTAGCTTTCCATTTTCTATTATATCGCTCTATAACTTTACCAGTAATATCCACCATATTAGAATTATACAGTACACCACCTTGATCTGCCTCTATAATTAAATCATAACCTAATTCCCTTCCCAATTCTTTTACAACGTCTCTCAATTCCCTGGCAATCTTACTTACATATTCACTCTCTTTTTTCCTCATCTCTTCATTAGAATCTTGAATAAATCTCTGTAACTCCTTCATCCTATCTTGATAGGTAGACATTTTATCTTTTTTAGCTTCTTCAGTTAATAGAGAACTTTGATTAGTTATCTCTTCTTTCAACTGAGCTAATTCAGCTTTACGCCTATTAATCTCTTTTTGCTTTTCTTGAAAAAACTCCTTCATTTTTTCTACTGCCTGTTTGCCTGCCTCGCTCTCATCTAATGCCCTTTGCAGGTTTGCAACCCCAACCTTAACATCTGCATGTAGCGGTATTACAGTTATAGCAAAAATAATCAACATTGACGTTAAAAATATCCTTTTCATACTAACCTCCTGTAAAAATTTCTTTTAAAACCAAATTAAAACATACCACCAACAGAAAAATCTAACCTGCCTCTTGACTCATCATGCTCTTTGTCAAGTTTAATACCATATTCCACTCTAATAGGTCCAAAAGGACTTCTCCATCTAATACCCGCACCAACAGATCTCTTTAAATCTGATGATAAAATAGACTCCCCATCTTCCCACACATTACCTGCATCAAAAAAGACAACTCCTTTCAAATTTATTTCCTCTGATATTGGAAATACTGCCTCTGCATTAAATAGTAAATATTTATCACCTCCATATTCAAACCCTGACTCATCCTCTGGTGAAATTTCTCCATATTCATAACCCCTTACTGAATGCATACCACCTAAATAAAATCTTTCATTTAGTGGTATTTCTTTATCATTAAACTCCTTAATATAACCAATCTCTCCATTAACCATTCCTACAAACTTCCAAAATAGTGGTTGATATTGTTTCGATGAAAAAACAGCTTTAATAAACTCACTATCACCACCAAACCCAGCATATTTTAACATAAGTTTTGTCTGATTTCCCTTGCTTGGATCAGCTGGAAAATCAATAGTATTCCACTCAATTGTAGGAGCTATACTTATAGTTGACATATCCCCTCTAAATTTCTTTATCTCCCAAGAAGCCTCTTCCTCAATATCAGAGATATGAAATTGTTCATAGGCTAACCTATAAATAATATATAATTTTCTACCTATAATTGGGTGTCCTAATCTAACAGCTGCACCCGTTATCCTTTCATCGTAATCAAAATACTCATCTTCCCATCTAAATACATCTACTCCAAATGTGATTGGTTTATCAAAGAGCCAAGAATTTGTAAAGTTTATAATAAACCTTGAACGTTCTGTCCCAAGCTCACCAGTTAACCTTGCTGAATAACCCAAACCAAATAAATTACTCTGCCTAATTTGAAACAATCCAACAATACCATCAAGCGTTGAAAAACCAGCTCCTACTGTAAATGTTCCAGTAGATTTTTCTTTAACATTTATTTTTAAATCTATTTTATCTAACTGAAGAGGCTCTTCGATAAAGTTAACCTCTTCAAAATAGTCTAATCTTTCTAAGGCTTTCTTAGAAAGCTCAATTTTTTCACTACTATAAGTTTCGCCCTCTACAATTTTTAATTCCCTTCTTATGACTCTATCCCTTGTTTTAACATTGCCCTCAATAATTATTCTATTAATCTTTACTAGTCTATTCTCTTCAATTGAATATGTTATATCAACTGTTCTGGTATTGTCATCAATATATGTCTTTGGGTTAACATTGGCAAATGCATACCCTATCGCTGTAAAAGCTTTAGTTAATCTTTCAATATCATTTCTAAAAACTTGACTGCCAAAGATATCACCACTTTTGAGTTCTATTCTTTTTTCTAATTCCTCATTTGTTAAATGTTCATTGCCTTCAAATGATATTTCACCTACCTTATATTGTGGGCCCTCTTGAATTCTAAAAATAACCTCTAAATAGTTCTCCTTTTTATGTACTTTAACTTCTGGTTCGCCTACCTGAACTTTAATAAAACCATTATTGTAGTATTCATTTCTAATCCTATCCCTGTCTAACATCAAATCTTCCCTTTTTAAATGACCACTACCGGTTAACCATGACAAAAACCATTTTTCTTTGGTTGCAATAACTTTTTTAAGCCTTTTATTATCAATCTCTTTATTACCCAGAAAGGTAATCTTTTCAACCATAGCCTTAGATCCTTCATCTATAGAAAAAACAACATCAACGTCTCCATTAGCCGCTTCCTCAATATCATAAGAAATATCTACATTATAATAGCTCTTATTCTCATATTCCTTTCTGATCTCCTCTATGGCTTTATTTATTTTTTTAAAATCAAGTATATCACCACCTTTAAGAGATATTATAGCAACCAATTTGTCAGATGATAATTCTTTGTTACCTTCAAAATATATACTATTTACATAGGGCTTTTCTTTAACTATATATGTTAAAACCAAATCCTCACCTTCTACTGAGAGATCAACTTTTATATCATAGAAATAACCTGATGCATACATCTTCTTAATCGATTTATCAATTAAATCAAAACTAAACTCTGTGTTTGGTTTAACTGCATATTCCAAAACCTTATTATCTGATATTCTTTTATTGCCCACAACCTTTACTTTAGTGATTGTTGCAGCGAATAGCAGGTTACTACCCAATATAAAAAATATAATAAAACCGGTTATACATCTTAGTAACATAAATAATTTAACAATTCTCTTATTCTCTCAAATTTTATCCTAGTCAAATTTTTATTAGCTATTAGTCTAGCAGTTGAAAGGCAAATTATCTCGGCTATAGTCAAACCATTCTTCCTCAATGTTTCACCCGTTGAAACTAAGTCAACTATTAAATCTGACAAACCCAACAGTGGGGCAACCTCAATTGAACCATATAATTCAATTGCATCTATAGAATAACCTTTCTTCATGAAGAACTTTTTAGTTATATTTGGGTATTTTGTGGCAACTCTCATACCTGCCTTATATTTAAACACACCTTCTTTTAATCCAGCAACACATATCTTACATTTGCCCAATTGTAGGTCATATAACTCATAAACATCTGACTCTAATTCAAGGAGTATATCTTTACCAACAACACCTATATCACACGCACCGTACTCTACGTAAACTGGAACATCTTTATTTCTAATAAATAATAGAATGAGATTATTCTTCTGGTCTTCAAAAACAAGTTTACGACCTGACAGTTTGATCACTTCTTTATTTAACAAGCCTTTATTTGAAAATAAATTTACAACCTCTTCAGATAATCTCCCTACAGGTATTGCTAATCTTAATTGTTCTATTTTATTTCCTTCCTTATTCTTTTTATATTTACACCAATATTTTGCAATTTTCTTTCAAAATATTCATAACCCCTATCAATATAGGCAATGTTATGAATCCTACTCTGGCCCTCTGCTTGTAAAGCTGCTACAACTAAACCTGCACCTGCCCTCAAGTCTGTTGCATTAACATCTGTTCCAGTTAATTTTCTTGAAGGCCTTATTATAGCAGATCTATTTCTTAAAATAATATTTGCACCCATTCTCTTAAACTCTGCTATATGCATAAATCTATTTTCAAATATATCTTCTGTTATAACAGAAATACCCTCTGATGCAATCATTAAACCCATAAATGGTGCCTGTAAATCTGTTGGAAAACCTGGATAGGGTTGTGTTGTGATATCCACCGCCCTTAATCTTTTCTCTGATTTTACTCTAATAGTTTCACTATCAATAATATCAATAGATATCCCAGTTTCAGCTAATTTCTCTAATACAATTTTCATATAATTTATGGGAGTTTTTTTTATAATTATTTCACCTGAGGCTGCACCTACAATGCAGATAAATGTTCCTGCTTCAATCCTATCATATGTAATATTATAATTAGTTGGGCTTAAGGAATCCACGCCTATAATCTCTATTATTTTACTCCCCTCACCAGAAATATTAGCCCCCATCTTTTTTAAAAAACCACATAAATCTATTACTTCAGGTTCTTGTGCAGCATTCTGTATGACAGTTTTACCTTTTGCTAATACCGCAGCCATTATAATATTTTCTGTTCCAGTAACTGTACTTACATCTAAAAAAACATCTGTTCCTTTTAATCTTTTACACTCAGCTACTATATAACCATGTTTTATATCAATGTTTGCACCCATCATTTTAAGTGCTTTTATATGCTGATCAATTGGCCTCTCCCCTATTGCACAACCACCTGGCAGGGACACCTTTGCTCTTCTTCTTTTAGCCAATAAAGGAGCCAAAACCAAAATTGAGGCTCTCATTTTTCTTACCAACTCATATGAAGCAACATAATTTTCACTGTAATTACTTTCTATTACTACCTTATGGCCTATTCTTTTAGAGGAACAACCTAGATCATTTAATAAATATAATATATTTTGTACGTCTAACAGATCAGGGACATTGTCTATCTCATAGGCACCTTCCGCCAAAATAGTTGCAGCTAAAACCGGCAGACTTGCATTCTTTGAGCCACTAATAGTAACATTACCAGTCAAATATGAACTTTTATCAACTATAAACAATTCTTCCAACATATAGCCCTTGGTCTATTCTCAAGATCATATATAGTTACAAATGTCAACGATAAATCCTCACATAATTTAACTATTTTATCGTATAAATTAGGGTTTATTTCAAATATTATAAAACCATCTCTTTTACACAATTTGTTTACAATAGGCAATAGTTTTTTGTAAAAAATAAAGCCCTTTTCCTCTGCAAATATTGCCCTTCTTGGTTCATATTTTATGGAGTCCTCATAATCTGATTCCATTAAACCGACATATGGTGGATTGCATACTATTATATCAAATATTTTGCCTTTTAATATATCACACACATTAAATACATCAGCGCATAAAAGATCAACCCTATTGTTAAGTGCAAATTTATGGCTATTAATACGAGCTACTTCTAAAGCTTGTAAACTATTATCTATGCCAACCCCGAACCCTCTCTTAAACTCTAAAATCAATGATATTAAAATATTTGCTGAACCTGTACACAAATCTAATATTTTTGGCTCTTTTATATAACTACAACTTTTTATTATATAGTCAATTAATACTGAGGTGTCTTCTCTTGGTATTAACACCCTCTCATCTATATAAAACTCATACTTATAAAAAACTTTTCGTTTCGTAATATAGGCAAGAGGATAACCTTTTCTTAAAAGTTCAATTTCTTTTATTATTTTCTTATTTAATATAATTTTTGATGAAAAAGATAAATAAACTTTACTATAATCAATATCCAAAAGATATGAAATATAATCAAATATTTCTGATTTAGATCTTAATATATTATTATTTTTTAAAAGATTATAAAAATCAATTACATTGAATATTTTATTAGGATAAAATTCTTTACAATTAGGCTCCAATTGACCTAAGCTTTTCTATTTGTTCCCACGAAATAAGTGAATCAATTATTTCATCTAATTCACCATTTAAAACCCTATCTAAACTATAGATTGTCAAATTAATTCTATGGTCTGTAACCCTATTTTGAGGGAAATTATATGTTCTTATTTTACTACTTCTATCACCACTGCCTACTTGAGATTTTCTGCTAATTGACAACTCTTGCTCTCTTTTTTCAATCTCCAAATCTAGCAATTTTGCCCTAAGGAGCTTCAACGCTTTCTCCCTATTTTTTATCTGGCTTCTCTCATCTTGACAACTAACAACTGTGCCACTAGGAATATGTGTAATCCTTACTGCAGAATCAGTGGTGTTAACATGCTGACCACCTGCACCAGAAGATCTAAATACATCTATCCGTAAATCTTTTTGATCAATTTTAACATCAACATCATCTGCCTCAGGCAAAATAGCAACTGTACAAGCAGAAGTATGAATTCTTCCCGAGGCTTCTGTTTCAGGTACCCTTTGTACCCTATGGCCACCTGCTTCATATTTCAACCTACTGTAAACACCTTTACCTTTAATTAACAGAACAATCTCTTTAAAACCACCAACGCCAGTTTCATTAGAATTTATTATTTCAGTACTCCAACCTTTTTTCTCTGCATATTTTGTATACATCCTAAATAGATCACCTGCAAATAAAGTAGCTTCATCACCTCCTGTTCCAGCCCTAATCTCCATATATATATTTTTATTCTTATAGGGATCCTTTGGTAATAACAATAGCTTTAGTTCCTCTTCTAGCTCTTCTAATTTTTTTCTATTTTCTCTCAATTCTTCTTCTGCCAATTCCTTTAGTTCTCTATCACTAGAATTATTCAAAATATCCTTTGCTTCATCAATACTCTTTTTAACCTCTCTGTATTGTTGGTATTTATTATAGATTGGCTCTAGCTCTGTACTTTCTTTTGAAAGGTTCTGAAATTTTTCACGGTTATTTATTGTCTGAACATTTGACAATTCATCAAGAATATATTCATATCTTTTTGTGATTTTCTCTAGTTTATCAAACATATAAATTATTTTAAAATTTAGATAGTAAAAAAATCTCTATCTTTTCTTAGATCTTTTAGGCTTTTTACTTTCTTTTTCTACCTTAGCATACTTTTTCATAAACTTCTCAATTCGCCCTGCTGTATCAACAAACTTCTGTTGTCCCGTAAAAAAAGGATGACAATTAGAGCAAACTGCAATTGTTTTATTATTTGCAGTTGACCTAGTTTTAATCTCGTTTCCACATGCACATTTAAAAACTACTTCTTTGTATTCAGGATGAATGCCCTTCTTCATTTTAAACCTCCAATTTCACTGATATCATAATCTTTTTTATTAATATGTAAATAATAATTTAAATATTTAATTAAATATGTTATAGAAAATTATAAACAAATAAGGCAGTAGCCTATTTAGCCATAGCCATTAGAAATTCCTTATTCGTTTTTGTTCCCTTTATCTTATCAAGAAGGAACTCCATTGCATCGACAGTATTCATGTTCGATAAGAATCTCCTTAATATCCACACTCTATTTAATTCCTCTTTGCTAAGTAACAGCTCTTCTCTCCTTGTCCCTGATCTGTTAATATCAATTGCAGGAAATATTCTCTTTTCAACAAGCCTGCGATCTAAATGAAGCTCCATATTGCCCGTCCCTTTAAATTCTTCATATATCACCTCGTCCATTCTAGAGCCTGTATCTATCAGTGCTGTAGCTATAATAGTAAGACTCCCCCCTTCTTCTACATTCCTTGCAGCTCCAAAAAAACGTTTTGGTTTATGTAGTGCATTTGAATCAACACCACCTGATAGCACCTTACCACTGGGTGGCTCAATCGAATTATAGGCTCTAGCAAGCCTTGTTATACTATCTAATAAAATGCAAACATCTCTACCATGCTCAACAAGTCTTTTAGCTTTGTTTATTACCATCTCAGCAACTGAAACATGCCTATAGGCAGGCTCATCAAAGGTTGATGAAATAACCTCAGCTTCAACAGACCTCGCCATATCAGTAACCTCTTCAGGTCTTTCATCTATTAATAAGATTATCGGATATATTTCTGGATGGTTCTTTGTAATACTATTGGCTATTGACTTTAAAAGCATTGTTTTACCTGTTTTAGGTGGGGCTACAATTAAGCCACGTTGACCTTTGCCAACGGGGGCCAATAAATTCATAATCCTTGTATCATATGAGGTTGGAAA
Organism: Deferribacterota bacterium; assembly: GCA_034189185.1. Lineage (NCBI taxonomy): Bacteria > Pseudomonadati > Deferribacterota > Deferribacterota bacterium. Next base: position 7,413 of record JAXHVM010000016.1, on the reverse strand, counting down.
AGCCTCCAAATTTATCCTTCTTTCAGGAAACAAGGGTGTTAAATTCTCAAAGAGTACCCTCTTTTTTGTTGTGGGCTCAAAATTTATATACTCAACCTTTAATACAGCAAAATATTTTTCATTATCTCTAGGTGGTCTAATCTCTCCAGCAATAGTATCACCACTCCTTAAGGCAAATTTTCTTATTTGCGCAGGCGATACATATATATCATCAGGCCCTGGAAGATAGTTATAGTCAGTAGACCTCAAAAAACCAAATCCATCTGGCAAAACTTCTAGAACACCTTGCCCATATATTTGGCCATTTTTTGCAGAATATTGCTTAAGTATTTCAAATATTAATTCCTGCTTTAATAAACTCCCTGGGTTTTCTATTCCTAACTCATTTGCAATTGATAAGAGTTCCTCAATGGGTTTTTCTTTTAGTTCTTTAATATTCACTAATCTACTCCTTTAATTTTTTTATGATTTTTTAATTTCTATTTATGGTATTTCAGAAATCCTGATTTCTGTGTAAGAAACAACCTTTTAAATCTATTAATAAATTAATTAATCTAAAAATTTGTTTTGTCAAGCATTTTTATTTAATAATTCATTAAATTGTTCTTCATTAATAATATTAATTCCCATCTTTTTTGCGCGATCTAGTTTACTACCTGGTTTCTTACCAACAATTAAATAATCTAGCTTTTTACTCACATTTAATAACACCTCACCCCCATTTTGTTCTATCAACTCTTCAAATTCCTTTCTAGGCTTTGAAAGGCTCCCTGTTATTAGGAATGTTTTACCTTCTAATTTTTTACTTGTTTTTTCATCAATTGAAAATTTTAACCCCTTTGACCTTAGCCTACCTATCATCTTTATTACCCTTTCTTCTCTAAAGGTTTTATATAAAAGAGATGCAATTATTTCACCGATTTCCTCAATTTTTTCAAAATCTTCTTTACTAGCATTTATTATATTATCAATATTTTTAAAATGATTAGCTAAAATTATTGCATATCTCTGTCCAATATGTCTAATACCTAAGGCATATAAAACTTTATGGAAAGGCTTGCTCTTACTTCTCTCAATTGCCTTTATTATGTTTTCGCTAGATTTTTCTCCCATTCTTTCAAGACCTATCAGATCTTCTTTTTTCAAATCATATATATCAGCAATAGACTTTATGTAAGATTCTTTAATTAATTTATCTACCAAACTCTCGCCTAAACCTTTAATATCCATTGCATCCCTTGAGGCAAAATGCAAAATAGAGGCTTTCAATCTTGCAGGACATTCTGGATTTACACATCTAATGAAAGGTTCATCTTCTTCTTTTATTGTAATTGCATTACATACAGGGCATCTCTTTGGTAGCACAATATCTCTTTCATCGCCTTTTCTTCTTTTAGTTATAACCTTTGTTATCTTTGGTATTATTTCGCCTGCTTTCTCAACAAAAACATAATCGCCAATTTTTACACCTAATCTCCTTATTTCATCAACATTATGTAATGTTGCCTTAGAAACTTTAGATCCAGATAGATGGACAGGCTCCAATATAGCAACGGGTGTAATAATACCAGTTCTGCCAACCTGGAATCTTACGTCTACCAATTTTGTTGAAGCTTGTTCTGCAGGATATTTATATGCAAAAGCCCATCTTGGAAACCTTGCGGTCTCACCAAGTATAGATCTTAGGTTATATTCACTGACCTTTACTACCACACCATCAATTGCATAATCAATGGTCTTCTTTAACTTATATATCTCATCTAGATAATCAAAAATCTGATCTTTATTGTCGGCTTTTTTAATGTTTTTATTTACTTTAAAACCCAATTCTCTTAGATAGTCCATATCATCATAATGGTTGTCAAACTTACGACCTGCATCTAGTGCATAAATGAATACATCTAAATGCCTTTCAGCTGCTAGCCTTGGATCTAATAGTTTTAATGTCCCTGCTGCAGCATTTCTAGGGTTAGCAAAGGGTGTTAAATCATTTTCGATCCTGTACTCATTTATTTTTCTAAAATCTTCAAATCTTAAATATACTTCCCCTCTTACAACTATATGTCTTTCATCCTTGATCTTAAGAGGTAATGTTTTTATTGTTTTTATATTATGGGTTACTTCCTCACCCACATAGCCATCACCTCTTGTTAATCCATATGACAAATATCCGTTATCGTAAGTTAAAGAAACTGCTACGCCATCTATCTTTGGCTCTAGCACTAATGAATAATTATTCCCAACCTTTTTCTCAATCCTATCAATAAAAGCACTAACCTCCTCCTTAGAATAGGTATTCTCTAAGGACAACATTCTAATCTCATGCTCTCTTGTAGGTATAGTCGAAACAGGCCTAATTCCAACCCTTTGGGTTGGTGAAAATGGAACAACTAGCTCAGGATATTTTTCCTCTATTTCTTTTAATTCTTTTAATAGGCAATCATATTCATAATCTGATATAATTGGATTATTTTTAACATAATAATTTATATCATGTTCTGTTATTTCATCAATTAGTTTAAAATATCTCTTTTTTATATCCTCACTAACCATAAAACTTATCTATCCCTAACAAGCAGGCTATATTCTTCAATATCCTTTGGTGTATCAATAACATATTCCTCATTAGGTTTTAAAAATTCTACTTTATTACCATCCTTCAGTGAATAAATATCTTTTAATATTAAATTAAATTTATACAAATTAGGGGTAAAAACCTTTAGTTTTTCACCAACTTCTGCTTTTGCCCTACTTATTAATATATATTTACCATCTTTATTTATAAAATAACCTATAAAATCACCCTTTCTTACATATTTAGATGATACATTATTTGTTGTTTTATTGTTATAACCATCTATAAAAGCATTTGTATAACCCCTGTTGCTAACTAATTCTAATAAATCTTTATAACTTTTAATAAGGCTAAATTTATTATCATAGTAATTATCAATGGCTTTTCTATAAACACCTGTAACGATGGAAACATAATATAAACTTTTCATTCTACCTTCTATTTTAAATGATTTAACCCCTGCGTTAATCAATTTATCAATATAATCTATTAAACATAGATCTTTCGAATTTAAAATATAACTACCCCTTTCATCAAAATCAACCTCATAATAATCGTTTGCTCTCTCTTCTTCAACTAGATAGTATTTCCATCTGCAAGGGTGTGTGCACTCACCCCTATTTGCATCTTTACCAGTAAGATATTGGCTTAAATAGCATCTTCCTGAATAGGATATACACATTGCCCCATGCACAAATACCTCTATCTCTAGATTAGTATTATTGCAGATAAACTCAATCTCCTTTAGAGGAAGCTCTCTTGCTAGGATTATTCTCTTTATTCCTAAATCTTCCCAGAATTTGACAGCATTAATATTAGTTGTATTTGCTTGCGTGCTCAAATGTAAGGGTATATTAACATTCATTTTTTTTATTAAATATATAATACCTGGATCTGAAACAATAAAAGCGTCAATATTAAAACTAGCTATCTTTTCAATAAAAGTTTCAATAGATCTAAGGTCATTATTTTTTGCATATATGTTTAATGTTATATAACCTTTTTTGCCTCTTTCATGGAGAAAATTAATAGCATATTTAATTTCATCAAAACTGAAATTATTGGCTTTATTTCTTAAACCATAGTCCTTATATGAAAAATATACTGCATCAGCCCCATAATAGGTTGCAAATTTTAGTTTTTCTAAATTACCAGCAGGGGATAACAATTCAACTGACATTTCTCGCTAACAAAACCCCTCCACCAACAGGTATTATTGAAAACCCATAGTTTGAGTCACAGCTAACTTCTCTTATTAATTCAATTAACTGTTCACACATATTTAAATATCTTCTTGGAATAATTGATTTATTCTGAGATATTAAGCCATAGAGCAATACATCATCAAAAATTATTAAACCACCCCTTTCTATTTTTTTCTTAGCTAAATGCCACATTAGGCTATAGTCACTCTTTACAGAATCAATTATAATTGCATCAAAAGATAATTTAGTAGTTTTCAAATAGTTTATACCATTAGCATTATAAAATTCAATATTTTTATTTTTAATAGTGTTTTTACAAATATCTAATCTACGCTTATTTGCATCAATTGCTATATATCTTTTGATAGATGAAATTGAGATCAAATATTTCGTAGAAACACCCACACCACAGCCAATTTCTAAAACAATACTTGGCTCTTTTATATTTAACACAAAGTTCAAAAACTTACCAACAACAGGGTCCATAGCCTGTTCTTTATCTCTTATATCTAAATTATCGTAATTTATAGGGATATTATAGATTGATAAATTTTTTATAAACTCTTCTATATGGGGTTGCAATATCTCTGGTTTCAATTATCTAAAATTAATTAGAGCTTTTATTATCACTCATAACAGCTAATCTTTCTGAAACTTCTGAAGCAAATTTTGGATCTGTCTTACCTAATTCACTCATAATCTCCCCAGCAGCCATTGGGCTTAACCTTTTAAACAATTTAACAGCTGTATCTACATCCATATTAGATATTACTCTTGCAGCATCCCTTGCTTTTGCTGAATTATAAATATTTGCAAGCTTATCTAAATTTTTATTTTCTAAGTCTTCAACTTGTTCTTTTAATGTCTTTATGTTATTCCCAATCTCTACTAGTTCTTGTTTTTGCTTTTTTAAACGCCTATTCTCTTTCTCTATTGCTTCTAAAATAAGTTTATTTTCCTTTTCTTTTTTCAATAACTCTTGTTCTTTCCTGTTTAAACGCTTCTCTTTCTCCTCTAATCTTTTCTCCCACCTTTGTAAATCAATTAGTTTATTATTTTGAGCAAATAGACCATTAGAAAATAAAAAAAACAATATTAAAATACAAGATAAACTAGATATCCTTATAGCCATAGTGGATGCTATTAATTTCATCTATAAATTTTTCCTCCATCTTTCTTTGAAAGGCTTTATAGCTTTCTATATGTTTTGTTTCCAAGTTATCCAAGACTAATTTCTCTGTTCTAGCCTCTAATACTATTTTCCTCTGTTTTTCTATTTCTCTATCTACGGACTCTATATACTTGCAAACCTTTTGATGTTGTGTATATAAATTGTTAATATACTTTTCATACAATTCAATGAATGTAAAATCACCTCTTTTCTTTAACTCTTCTATCTCTGTTTTATTTAAATTTATCTTCTCAATGATCTCATTTTTTCTGCATTCTAACTCATCTTTAATATTAAATAAATACAACAACTTATCCCTTTCAAGATCTAATATATGTTTTTTATATTTGTGTACTGATTCCAATCTAAAATCTTTCTGCATTTTAAATTAATATATAGTTAATATTAATAATTTAAACTCTTTTTATGCTATAAAAACCTTCACCTAACGCTTGCTTACCTTCGCCAATTATAACAAAGGCATTTTCATCTGCCTCTGCAACCAAGCTTTTTAAAAGTACCACTTGTGATCTATATATAGCACAATATAACATATAATGTTTTTTGCCAGTGTAGGTACCCTCAATCTCCCAGCAACTAACGCCCCTTTGTAAACCTGACATTAGTATACTGGCTACCTCATCACGTTTATCTGTAATTATTGTTGCTATCCTTATAATACTTGGTCCTTCAAAAGCATAATCTGAGGCAATACCATTAATAAACAAACATAAGATTGCATGTAGCGCAACATTCCAGCTAAAAACAAAAGCAGCAATTAATATTATGATGCCATCTGTAATAAGATATGTTTGGCTTAGTGGAAACCCAAACTTTTTATGAACCAATTTTGCTATTACATTAGTTCCACCTACTGAACCACCTGCTTTCATTACTAAACCTGTCCCTATACCGGAAATAACCCCAGCATATATACTACTTAATAACATATCTTCAGTCATAGGGTTTTCTTTTAAAATTGGATAGGCAAACCTTAACAGTAAATATGTAGCTAGAGAGAAAACAATAACCGACAAAACTGTAAAAATTAAAAACTGTAATCTTCCAAGCTTATAATAACCTAAAATTAATAAAGGTATATTAAATAAAAGATATAAGATGCCTTCATTAACACTTATAAAATTATTAATAATAATACTTAAACCTTGTATACCACCTGCTGCCAAATCAAAAGGAATTTGAAAAAATACATATCCAATTGCAATTATAATTGAGCCAAAGGAAATTATCAGTAGCTTATTGATAAAATACCAATATCCAAACCTTTCTCTATACAAAGCTAAATTTTCATTATTATTACCCATAGATATTCCTATATAATAACAATTAAAGATTGTAAAGTTATTTATAACTGAAATTATCTATTAGTTATTTTAACATAATCTCCAATAAGATGTGTCAGTTTTTTTGCTTCAATATCGGTTTCAATTAGAATTAATGATTTATTATTATAATCTTTCACATCAATGAGCTTCCCTTTTATATTTATACTTTTTTTATTATCAAAAATATTCCCCTTTATATTTTCATTATTTATAATATTTATATAGGGATTAAATTTTATTTCCATGATAATCCTCCATAATAATTTATACTATATATATCGGCATATTTTAAAATTCTTTTATATCTAATAAAATTAATAATATTTAATAATAAATGAAACTTGATTAAAAGTTATATATATCTAAATTTATTGATTGCAATTGTATATTTATTTAGCCTATATATAGTAAAAATGGATCTTGACAAATTATATAGAACACTCCTAAATAAATATGGCAAACAACATTGGTGGCCTGCTGATACTGACTTTGAGGTTGTAATTGGTGCGATTTTAACACAAAACACAACATGGCAAAATTGTGAAAAAGCTATAGAAAACCTCAAAAAACATAATCTTATTAGCCCTGAAAAGATACATAATATAGATCTGCCTGTATTGAAAAAACTAATCAAATCAGCAGGTTTTTATAATCAAAAAGCACAATATTTAAAAAACATCTCATCTTTTATCACAGATAATCTTAAAGGTAATTTGCAACAATTAAGTTATCTCAGCATAGATGATGCAAGAAAACTCCTTTTAAATATACAAGGGGTAGGTTTTGAAACTGCAGACACAATTCTTTTATATGCAATAGAAAAGCCAATCTTTGTTATGGATGCTTATACAAAACGATTTATAAGTAGATTCTATAAATTAAAATTTAAAAGCTATAATAATCTACAAAACTTTTTTATGAATAATTTAGAACAAGATGTCGAATTATATAAAGAATACCATGCACTAATTGTTAAACATTCCAAAACCTATTGTCTTAAAAAACCGCTGTGCAACAATTGTTTTATAAATATATATTGCAACAAAAACATTTAGCCACATTTTATAAATAAAAGTGGTTGAGAAGGTTGGATAGCCGCTAAGCATTGAATATACA
>JAXHVM010000015.1:20776-22075 GCA_034189185.1 Deferribacterota bacterium | reverse complement strand
AAATTATTTACATAGCCAACAATTTATTAAATAAAGTCAAATTAAAATTTAAAATTAGTTGTGCACTTTTAATTTTTAAATCCATTAAAAATGGTGCACTTTTAATTTTTAAATGACAATTTTTGTATTTTTAGTTGACATTATTATTATAATAATGTTATTATATGTAAAAACAAATTGGAGGTATGTTATGATTAAAAGGAGGTATGCTATGTTTAAACGTATTAAAGCTATAACGCTTTTTTTATGTGTGCTATTTTTTCTTACTCTCACCAGTGGGATTTCTTTTGCACAATATGGCACAGGTGTTGATCTGGAAGAATTGGCAAGTTACTACCCAGTTACAGCACCGTATGTTGGTCTAGAAGGGGCTGGCGGTGGTGGTTTAGTACCACATGCACATTTAATAGGCACTTCACATTGGCCATTTCCAAAATCTGATGTCAAACCCATAAGAAAACCAAAATTAAGTTTTTGGTGGGTAACCTTACCAGATGCAGATCTTAACTGGTTTTCTACTGGAATTGCCACCACACTCTTTAATAGGTTAGAACTGGGCTTTTCTAACAATTATGTAAATATTGATGAGCCATATGTTGCTGAACAAGTGGGTTTAGATTTAGACATCGATATGTTTAGTGTAACATCAAAACTCCTCTTGGTTGAGGAGTCTACCTATATACCAGCAATTTCAGTTGGTATGATGTATAAACATACAAACCTTGATACACCAGAATTATTTAAAGAAATGGGTTCTAGTTTATATACAAATAATAGCGGTTTTGATTTCTATGCAGTTGCATCAAAGGTTATCTTTTTGCCATTGCCAAAGCTTTTACCAACACCATACGCTCCCGCTATTATCCAGGAGGCAAACTGTATGCCACTACCATTACTTCTTAATTTTGGTGTTAAATCAACAAAAGCTGTTGGATTAGGTGTCAATGGTTTTGGCAATGATAGGGATGCGGTATTTTTTGGCAATGCTGAACTTATTATACCACCAGGTATGTTTTTACCATGGGATTTCTTAAAAGGAAGTTCCTTAATAATTGGCGCAGAATATTTAGAAGGCAACGATGCAGGGCATAATGTGGTAGATGGTATAGGTGATGAATTGAAAACTGACAGGCAATGGGATTTCCACATAGTCTGGGATAACGGCAAAAATTTTGCCCTTATCCTTGTATATACAGATACAGGCAACAATAATTTGCAAAGCAACTTAGAGGCTATGGAAAATCCCTCTGCTGAGGGCGAAGGTTTTACTTTATCATTCCAATATCAATTTTAATAAAA
>JAXHVM010000015.1:0-20676 GCA_034189185.1 Deferribacterota bacterium | reverse complement strand
TGGAGTTTTACAAGTGAGGAAGAGACACCTTTTTACTTAAATTTAACAGAAACTGGTATTTCCCTTGCCCCACATTATGAATCCTCAAACTATGAACACGATGTAGGCACAGCCGAGGCTAGAACTGAGGCTATGCAAACAGTCCAAACACCAGCTGGCACCTTTGAATGTTATCCTGCCACATATGTTTTAAATACAAGTACAGGTAGTTTTATTACAGCAGCAGATACAGAAGTTACGGTAACAAGATGTTGGGCACCTGATTTAGGATACTATGTTACTGAAGATACACATGTGTTTATGAATGCAATGGTAGATTCTGAAGCAACAATCCATAAAGAGTTGACCTCTTATGAGCTAGCACAATAACATTGTTTTGTTCAATAAATTATTGAATATAAACTTTATTAAAGCTTGGCACTTTTTTGCCAAGCTTTTTTTACTTAAAAATAATTTAAACATTTTAGGAGGTAAGGATAATGGAAGTTGGTTCTAAAGAAGATGTAAAACCAATATATACTAAGGATAAATGGGTAAAAAGTTATGCAGAAGGCGTAAACTATAATATTGATATAAAAAAGAAAACTGTATTAGAGATGCTTTATGATTCAGCTAAAAAATATCCTAACAATACAGCACTTATCTTTGAGGGTTATAAATTAACTTATGCAAAGCTTGTTGAAATGATAGATAGGCTTGCAACGGCACTAGTAGAGATGGGTGTAAAAAAAGGTGATAAAGTTGCAACAATACTACCTAACATTATACATAAGGTTGTTAGTTATTATGCAATACAGAGAGCAAATGCAATAGCTGTTTTAAATAACCCTCTATATTCAGATGATGAGCTACAATATCAGCTAAATGACTCCTCATCAAAGATTGTTATAACAGCAGAACTGTTAAATCTTACAAACCGGTTAATTGACTTAAAAGAAAAAACTAAAATTGAAAAGATAATAACCTGCAACATAGGAGACTATCTGCCCTTTCCAAAGAGTATACTCTTTCCACTAGTTGCAAGAAAGCAGGGTTATAAATTTGATTTAAAAAAGGTAGATTTTTTATATCATTTTAAGGATTTAGTTAATAAAACTGAAGCAAAACCACCAAAATTAGATTTATCTTGGGAAGATACAGCCTGCTTACTATACACAGGAGGCACTACAGGTATATCTAAGGGGGTTATGTTAACCCATAAAAACTTAAGTTCCAATGTACAGCAAATTGCAGAGTGGTTTAAAGAATTTGAACCTACAGCTCCACAAGAAGTACATATGGGAGCGCTACCATATTTCCACAGCTTTGGTATGACCTGTTCCCTCAATTTACCTCTTACATGGGGAAGCACAGTAGTATTAATACCTAGACCCTATCCAGATCAATTACTTGAGGCAATAAAAAAATATAGGGTAACTTTTTTTGCGGCAGTACCTGCTATGTATGTTGGTATTGTTAACCATCCAAAAATAAAAGATTATGACCTTAGCTGCATTAAAGGGTGTTTCTCAGGTGCAGCACCAATTCCAGTTGAAATAATCAAAAAATTTAATGAATTGACAGGTGCCTCTATCTGTGAAGGATATGGCCTTACTGAGTCAACACCAGTTACCCATATTAACCCTTTTGGAGAAAGTGCCAAAAGAGTGCCAGGCTCAATTGGACTACCTATACCAAATACAGAATGTAAGATTGTAGATATAGAGCAAGGTGAAAAAGAAATGCCTATTGGCGAAGATGGTGAGCTCATTATTAAAGGACCACAGGTAATGAAAGGTTACTATGAAAAAATTGAAGAGACTAAAAATACAATTAGAAATGGATGGCTCTACACAGGTGATATTGCAAGGATGGATAAAGATGGATATTTTTATATTGTAGATAGGAAAAAAGATCTTGTAATTTCTGGTGGCTATAATATTTATCCAAGAGAAATTGATGAGGTTCTCTACAAACACCCAAAAGTTAAAGCTGCTGTTGCAGTAGGTATTCCTGACGAATACAAGGGAGAGGTTATCAAGGCCTACATTCAACTAAAAGACGGAGAGACTGCAACTGAAGAAGAGATAAGAGAATACTGTGATAAACATCTTGCAAAATATAAAAGACCAAAATATATAGAATTTCGTGATGATTTGCCAATAACGATAGTTGGTAAAGTACTAAGAAGAAAGCTCAGAGAAGAGGAAGCTAAAAAGCAAAAGGAAAAGAATTAATAATAATATTTTAGTTTTTGCTTAAGAATTTTCTAATCCAATAAGAGCTGCCTCATATGCTCCCATATATTTTGGGTGAGGGGATAAAAAAAATCTCCTCACCCATCTCTTCTTCAATCTTCAATCATTGATACAGAACATGCTTTAAACAAATAGGCTCAAGCATAGTAAACTAAAAGCTATGGACAAACCATCTGCTAAGGGCAAGATTTTTGTTTAAACAATATAATATCAATTTAAATATATTGATTTTTAGAAATTTGTTATTTACTTTTTTATAAATGCGGTATATAATTTAAAATAAAAAATATTATATAGGAGGTAAATATGTTAAAAAGATTATTTTTAACGGTTTGTGCCTTTAGTTTACTTACAACTGGCATTTTATTTGCAGATGCAAAGGATTATTTAGCACCAGAGGGAAGTACTTTTACTTTCCAGGTAACAGCAAAAGGAGATAATGGTGGTAGAACCCCAATTTTAGAGCCAATGGATGTTGACAACTACACTGAGACACACACCGTAAAAGGAATAGTTAGCATCTATCCTAAGGGGAAAGAAGGTAAGGAATTAACAGATTATGAAAAATATAACGCAAGCCATATCCAGATAACTAGACCCAAGGTATATGATGTAGTTACTAATTGGTATTATGCAATAGTAGATAATTCACTAGCACTTTACTATCAAGAAAATTCAAAGGGTGATAGAGAAGCATATTTTCATCCAGAGCAGTTTATATTTGTGCATTTTCCACTTGAAAAAGGATGGAGCTTCAAAAGCAAAGATGAAACTCCCTTTTACTTAAATTTAACAGAAACTGGTATTTCCCTTGCTTCAAGTTATGAATCAAAAAATTATAAAAAAGATAATGGTGTGATTGAAACCAAAATTGAGGCTAAAAAAACTGTGAAAACACCAGCTGGTACCTTTGAATGTTATCCCGTTACGTTCGTTTTAAAAACAGATACAGGTAGTTTTATTACAGCAGCAGATACAAAGATTACTACAACAAGGTGTTGGGCTCCCGATTTAGGATATTTTGTTACTGAAGATACACATTTGTTTATGGATGCAATGACAAATTCTGAGGCAACAATCCATAAAGAGTTGACATCTTATAAGCTAGCAAAATAACTTTGTTAACTGTACATTTAATGTATTAAGTATAAACCTTATTAAAGCTTGGCAAATACTGCCAAGCTTTTTTACTTAAAAATATTTAAAAATTATAGGAAGAAGATATAATAGAAGTATGTTCTAAATTAAATGAATACAAGTAACAGAAATATTTTATTTTAGCTTAAGAATTATCTAATCCAAGGAGTGCTGCCCCATAGGCGCCCATAAATTGTGGGTAAGGAGATAAGGTAGTCTTCTCACCCATCTCTTCTTCAATCATCTCCCTAATAGCTACATTATTAGCAACACCACCTGAAAGCATTAGGGGTGGTATAAAATTAACACTTTTTATCATTGCTATTATACGCTTAATAAGGGATCTGTGCAGCCCTTTTAGAACTAAGGCAATATCAGTTCCGCTTGAGATCATTGATATAATCTCAGTTTCTGCAAATACTGTACAAGTACTAGTTATTGGAACCTCATTCTCAGTTTTCATTGCAATCTCCCCTATTTCATTTACTGAATAACCGAGCCTGCCTGCAGTGTATTCTAAAAACCTACCCGTTCCAGCAGCGCATTTATCATTCATCGTAAAGTCAACTACATCACCACTAGAGTTAATAACTATAACCTTACTATCTTGCCCTCCAACATCAAGTAGTGTCCCACCATGACCAAAGATTTTAAAAACGCCTTTTGCATGGCATGTAATCTCAGTAACTACCTTAGTAGTTTGTTTTACTAATTTTCTACCATAACCTGTAGCTATAATAGGGATATCCTTTAAATCACCAAAATTTTCTCTTACAATACCAAAAAAACGTGCTAGTTGTTTTTCAATTGCTGGTTCAGTTTGCTCTAAATAATTCCATACCATTATACCAGAGCTGTCTACCCCAACAATTTTAGTTGTTGTTGAACCAACATCTATACCAAATGCGGATATTTTATTCATACTACCCCAACATCTCTACAAATGCAGATAAACGAGCCTCAACTTGCAACTCAGCATATGAACGAGGGTCATTATGGTCAGCCTCTAAGAGCAAAGATGGTACTTTACACTTTTTGCTTATAATGTTTCTTTGATCAACCTGTCCTACTGAATAGGGTTTGCAGGAGCGATCAGAATGTAAAAGAACTCCATCTATACTAAATTCATCAACCATCTTCATCATTTTATCTAGCTTATAGCCTGGGCTATGATTAAGTATTGGATTGATATATGTTCTTGCCATAGACTCTAGAGGCCTGTTATAATCTATTAGCGATGCTAACTCACCCCAGGCATCTGTATATGTTGAGGCAACAATTGAAATATTTTTACTAGCAAAATACTCAGATAAGTATCTAATTCTGTACCATATTGGCAAATTATCCCATAGAAGCCTCTTTCTTTCATTCTTAACAGCCCCTATACCTTTTGAGATCCTATCTTTAACCTCATTCAACATCTGACTATAAAAATCAACAGTTGTTTTTAAACCACGCATCTCAACTATTGGTGCCATATGTATAAATTGATCAAACACTGAGATAGGTGCTGGTCTATTTGCACAACATCTCATTATCTCATACCACAAATCTGTAGCATCCTTGCTATACATTGCAACCTTTGCAAATTTATTATAATCAAATCTCTTCTTTGAAACCTTCTCAGCTACTATGATTAAATTCTCTAATTGTTTCTTAACATATTCTATATCGTGATCTCTTTCCTTTTCATAGATAAAGGGGGTATCAATTAGCACAAGGGGGACTTTATAATAGTGGGAAAGCACACGGTACCAAGATAACACTGTTTGACAAATATTTGTACAAGCCACCAATAAATCTGGTTTTGGTAATTTTCCGACGGGTGTTTTTTTAGAAAGGGTTGTTCCAATATCTGTCCTTGCATAGGAACATAAATCCCTAGAGTAGCCACATTTCTCTGCTTCCGTTGAAATATCAACTGTCTTCCTTCGTGCCCCACATAAGGCTGCATGATTTTCTGGATATAACACGTAATAATCTAGCGTCTTTAGTATTTCAACAGGTGCTCCACTAGTTAGCCATGCTACTTTTTTAATACCCTCTACATGCTGACCTTCTAAGTAATGTCTCGCAATTAATTCCTTAGTCTTTGCATCAATCTTTAATGGTGGGGCTAGGATATCAGTACGCCATTTTGATGGGGCCTTCCTTTTCTCTAATCTTTTACGCTGGTATTTTAAAAAAGTATTACCGACTAATTTTACTTTCCAATAATATTGTATTAAATTTGTATTCACATTAAAGCCTCTAAAAATGCCTCTATTCTTGTAACTACCTGTTGAGAAAGAGGGCTATTAATATCTACTTCAACTACAAGTGAAGAAATGCCTGCATCATTTAAGGATTTTCTAATTTCAGGTAGGTCAAAAAGTTCGGGCTCACAAAATTTAACAATATAAAATAAAACCCCTTTAGCACTATCTCCACTATCAACTAAATTTTTTAAATGCTTAATCCTCTCCTCAATTAGATTGCCACGCGTTGAGTCGGGAGGACCATATATGATCCTTTCAGCCATTCTTTTAAAAGGGTTATCACTATTTCCAGCTTTATAAACTCTTCTACCGCTACAAGCAAAATCATCGGCAACAACAATTACTTTCATTTCATCAAAGATATCAAATATTTCCATAGGTTCTGGCACTAGACCTGAAATAACTATTTTTGCATTACAAAATATCTCATTGTTAGATTTACACTCTTTTATAACTTTGTCTGTAAAATCTATAAATTCTTCAGCTGGCAAATATTCTCTAAGGCGTACTAATCTATAAAACTCTTTATTATTTACATTTAGAAAACACCTTTTCTTATAAAGCTCTGCTAGCTTTTTATCTGCCTCTTCTTCTAAGAATATGCATTCCATTAATTTGTTGTCTGGCGGTTTTAACCCTGTTAAATCAACCAACCTATTATATAGGGTTTTTAACTCCATTTCAAAAAACTCTAAATCAATATCCCTTTTTCCCCTTGGTATATAAAGAGGGAAGACAGGCTTGTTGGTATCTATAAAATCAATAAGTAGACCACCTAAATCTTGCAAGGAGTCACATGCATGGGGGGTTATAACTAGATCAACAATATCCATATCCTTTGATTGTAAAAAGGCTAGTAAACTGTGGGCAATTGAACAAATATATTCTTGTAAATGAATACTCCCAGCAGTTCTATCTATTTTTGGTGGACCCCATACCTCAACAGGCAATATATTAAAAGCCCGTAATAAACTTCTTGGGTAGTGTATGGGAAGAACTGCTGCGATCTTTCCATCACTGTCTTTAAACTGTTTACATACATCTGTTCTTTTTGGAAATTCTAACATTAATTTCTAAAACATCCTTTTTAATATATACCTAACAAATATTTTGGTAACATTTAAACTACCCCTTTTAAAAGATATAAAATTATTTTATTTAATTTTTAAGTGGATGTCAAGTAGTTAGCCCCTCTTTTTCCTCTCACAAAACATGTTTCGTGAATTATTAGGATGTGTTATCAAATTAATTAATAGTTACACAAATAAGGGTATCAATAAATTTGATTTTTTTAACTTTCATATTTTTAAATATATGGTAACTATATCAATATTCTATAAAAATATTCTAATTCAACAAAGATCCACTAAGAATAATATTCAAAAAATTGTTTACAGTTTAATCCTTGTGCCATGGGAGTCTGGCATTGGGATCTGACCAAAATGCGGCCAAGAAGATGGCTATCACAAAGCCCCCAATCCAAAAAGCAACGATCTCTGAGCTATCCCATGCGGTACCTTTAGAGGCCTTAAGGATAACCTCACCTACAATGAAGTTAATAAAACCCCACAATACGTTGAGGACAGCGGAGCTGTCACGCTTGAAAGGCGTCATGTGACGGTGTCCACAGATCCCTTTAACAAAATGAGGAATACCATTAACAAGGAGCACTCCAGCCAAAAAACAACCAACTATACTTAGGATAGTCATAGCTTGACCTCCTTAGGGTTGGGCATAAAAGAAATTCTAAGGGAAAATATATAAGCCTCTAGGGCTGTCATAAAAGATGGGCTATCTAATTCTTCAATAGGACAAATCTCTTTTATGTTTATTAAATGATTTTCTTTGAAATTGAATTTATACACTTCCATTAAAGCTTTCTTTGCCCACAACTATATCAAAAACCACTATGCCTTAATCAAATAGACCAACGAAATACACACTTTCCCCTATATCTATAGTCAAATATCCACAACATACATTAATTATATTAATAGCTATTTTATAATATAATATCTAAAAATTAGCAGAATGTCAACTCAAGGAATATTCTATTTATATATACACTAATACGTAATAATTTTAGTTGTAAAAAATAAATCACCTTTTCAAAAGTTTCTTAAGTAATGTTTTATGCTCCTTTGACTGTATCATTATAGCCTGATGAGAAAATTCCCATTCTAAAGCCTCTGAAAAAGACATATGTAAACTGTTATCAAGGGCCTCTTTGATTAAGGATAGAGCGGCAGGTTCTTTTTTTGATAACTTTTTAGCTACCTCTAAAACAGCAGCGTCAAGCTCATTTTCGTCAACAGATTTATAGATTAATCCAATTTCTTTTGCCTCTTTGCCAGAAAACTCCTCTCCTAGCAATGCTAACTCCTTTGCTTTTGCAAGGCCCACAAGTCTTGGAAGATAATAACTGCCTCCTCCGTCAATCATTGCATTAATATTTACAAAAACCTCAGAAAAACGTGCGTTATTGCTAGATACTACAAAATCACCTGCTAGTGCTAAATTAGCACCGAAACCATAAGCAACACCTCTAACCTTTGTAACTATTGGTTGATCTAAATTGTGAAGTTGCAGCATAACTTTCCTCAAACCCCTTAACATATTTAATGTCTCAGGGGCATAATCAGCATTTGCAAGTAGGTTTAAATCTGCGCCAGATGAGAAGTTGCCTCCTGCACCTGATAATATAATAACCTTAATCGTTTTATCATTTTCAATTTTTTCTAAAACCGACTTAAAGCATTCAACCATACTAGCATCAATAGCGTTCATAACACTTGGGCGATTCATAATTAAATTACAAATTGGACCATCTTTTTCTAATATAATACTTTCACTTGACATTTTACCTCTCCATATAACTTATTTATACTATTTTATTTTTAATTTTATATTAAAATTCCTTTATAATCAATACGCCATTATATATATTATAAATTAAAATAAGTTCCTATCAATTTTAAATTAATTAGTCTTTTTAGAGCAATTTAGATAGATCTACATCATATAACCCAGCAGTTGTAAGCTTTATATGAGGGATTACCTCTAAAGCCATAAAGGATAAAAGAGTGAAGGGTTCTTTTAAAGTGCACCCCGTTTTTTTAACCATTTCATTTAAATTTTTTAAATCTTTAGTTAATTTTGATGGATTCTCGCTTGAAATAATACCTCCAATATTAAGCCTTACTGTCTCATAATTAATGCCATCAAAACAGACAAGCCCACCATCAATATTAATAATTTTATCTACAACATTTTTAATAGCCTTATCAGATGTGCCAACTGCAACTATATTATGACAATCATGTGATATTGAACTACCAATAGCTCCTTTTTTAAGACCAAAACCTTTTATTCTAGCTGCAGCACTTAAATTTCTATTATACCTATCAATATTAACCAATTTTAAAATATCTCTATCAATTACATATTCAGGATGTTTATAATCTTTATCTAAATATTCTTTTTCTGTTATCAAAGAATTTTCTTTTACTTTTATTATAATATGCTCTACATTTTCATTTAATTTAGGAATTAATAAGGGCTCTTTGACATTTATGCTGTGTAATAAATTATCTGGGGTATGAAATTTATTATAGTTTTCTTTGAATATTTTACCTTTAATAATAGTTTTATTGACAAAGAAATTTTTCATATCCTCAAATATAACTAAATTTGCAGGCATTCCTTCACTGGCTAACCCACCCTCAAGATTATAATATTTAAACCCATTAATTGTAGCAAGTTTTAGAGCCAAAAGTGGATCAAGACCTGCCTTTACTGATTTTCTTAGGTGAAAATTTATATGTCCACTTTGGGCTATATCTAAAGGAGATTTATCATCTGTACAAAACATTATATTATGGGGATATTTTTCTGCTAATTTATAAGCACCGACTTCAGTTGTCGCTGAAGAGCCCTCTCTTATAAAGATATTTAAGCCTGCCTCTAACTTTTCCTTAATCTCCTCTGCACTCTCACATTCATGGTCATCCTCTATTGAGCCATAATTTATGTAGTTAATTAATTTCTCTCCCTTTAATTGTGGCGCATGACCGTTAATCCTTTTATTTTTGGTAATGGCGTAATTTATTTTTTCTAAGAGGCCTCTCTTTTTTATCAACACCCCTTCAATATCCATAACCTCACCTAAAGCAACAACCTCATCCTTCGAAAGTAATGAATTAATATCATTTACTGTCAAAGAACCGCCGCCTTTTACAATATTTGTTGCAGGCACACAACTACTAGCTGCAAATTTTATATCTATATCAGATAGTTTTGCATTCTCTATAAAATAATTAACCCCAGAGATACCTGAAACATTGGCTATCTCATGGGGATCGGCAATAACACATGTTGTTCCATAATTTGCCACAAATTGACCAAAATAATAGGGGGACAAATATGAGCTCTCTATGTGACAATGACAATCAATAAGAGATGGGCTTACTAACCTTTCATCTGCATTAATTACAGTTTCACCATTTATGCTTACATCGCTTATCTTAGAAATAATACCATTTTTTATGCCAATGTGACATTTTTTAAATCTATAATTCTTAAAATCTGGTATTAGTGCATTATTTATTACAATATCCATTTTATAATACCCTCATAAAAAAATTTTAATAAAAACAGAAGCATTAAAATCCACATTAGTGGTGTAGTCTCTTGTATTTTACCAGTAAAGAGTTTTAAAATTGGATATACTATAACACCTATAACTATACCATTGGCAATACTAAAAGTAAAAGGCATAAAAACAATTAGCAAAAAAGATGGTAAGGCCTCAGTAAAATCAGACCAATTAATATCTCTAACAGAGCTCATCATATAAGAACCAATTATAATAAGAGCGGGGGATACTGCAAATATAGGAATTGAGGTGGCAATTGGAGCAATAAATATAGAGAGCAAGAAAAGAATGCCAACCACAACGCTTGTTAGCCCTGTTTTTCCACCAGCTAGTATCCCAGAAGAGCTCTCTACATATACTGTAACAGGTGACGTTCCAAGAGCTGCACCAAACATAGTTGAAACAGCATCTATACTTAAAGCCCTTGTCATTCTAGGCAATTCGCCATTAACAAGAAAACCGCCAAGTTTTGAGACCCCCAAAAAAGTACCAGTAGCATCAAATAGAGCAACAAAAAGTATTACAAATATAACTGAAAGATAGCTAATATCTAATATATTTAATATGTCAAGCTTTAAAAATACAGGTTCAATTGATGGGGGCTTACTGATAAACCCATTAAACTGACTAACACCAAGAATAATTGAAATTACCCATACAAACACTACACCTATCAAAATTGCGCCTTTGACATCCCTTGAGCGTAGAATAGCTATAACAACTAATCCAACTATAGCAAGTAAAGGTGAGGTATTAGTCATATCCCCTAGTGATAAAAAAGTGCTACTATTTGAAACAATAATACCCGATTCCTTTAAACCAATAAAAGAAATAAACAAACCAATGCCAACAGAGATTGAGCTTTTCAAACTCTCTGGTATACCCTTGATTATTAAATTCCTAATCTTAAGGATAGTTAAAAGTAAGAAAATTAGTGCTGCCATAAAGACAGCACCTAATGCAGCTTGCCAACTATACCCCATTTGACCAACAACAATATAAGCAAAATATGCAGTTAACCCCATTCCAGGGGCAAGTGCAAAAGGGTAATTTGCCAGGATACCCATTAAAAGACAACCAAATGCAGAGCCAATTACCGTTGCTATCAATACAGCCGAAGGATCCATACCTGTTTTAGATAATATAGCCGGGTTAATAAATATTACATAAGCCATTGTCACAAAGGTAGTTATCCCAGCTAATATCTCACGCGCAATTGTAGTATTTTTTTCTTTTAATTTAAAAATATTATATATTAAATTTTTAAAAAACATCCTTATAATATAACAAAAATTTTATAATTATTAATAGCTTTTAATTGCAAAAACTTAAGATCTTTACAATTAATTATTAAATTATATATTCTAATTATGGGGGTGTAAAGGATTCGACGGGGAGTCGAAAAAGAAGGTGGTGCATGCCCTGCGTGCTTAAGGCAGGTAAAAACTTAAGCAATTACAAAAATAACCGAAGACGAAAGTCTAGCACTCGCTGCTTAATAAATAGCAGCGACGCCCTTAAGTAGCTTGCCTGGGGCTATTTAAGGGTGCCAAACTACCAGGCTGTGAAGCTTAGCCTTTGCCTTAAGGGGCTGGGCTTCGAAAATTGAACTTAAGGCGATCCATAACGAGGCTGCCTGTGGCCTTGTTATGGATTAACAAACACAGGATAAGCATGTAGGACCATCGCTTAAGTAGACTCTTCGGACGCGGGTTCGATTCCCGCCACCTCCACCAAAATAAAAAAGTCTTCATACTCCAATAATACAGCACATTTAAAGAAATCCTCTGACTTCGCAAGTCAGATTTTCCCCGTAAATAAGCCATTTCAACCCATCTTACCCCATCCTTCGACTTCGCAAGTTGAATTTTTTATTTTCCCACAGACAAATAAGATTTAATATTTTTGTTCTTCAATGATTTTGATCTCTTCTTCAGTAAGTCCATACAACTTATAGACAAGTTGGTCGATTTGCTTTTCATACTCGTGGACCTTAGCTTGCTTGTCAGGGTTTTCTAAATAGTCTTCATCTTTGGTAATGGCGAGGATTTTGTCAACAACACTCGCTATTGCACCTTGCGTGTTTTCATTGGCCTTAATAAGAGGAATGTTCACAAGAGGCTCCTTATCAATTTGATAATTTGTTCCTTGCATTTTCCCTTTGTGCCTCAACCAGAATTCTATTAACCGTGAATTAAGTACTCCAACGAGATACTTTTGGTTGATACGCTCGGTTTTGATAATGTAAAAAGTCGCTGACACATAGCTGTCGAAATCAACATAAATAAAAGTTGGACGAGCACATTTTCTCACCACAATAATTTTTTCTCCTTTGAAAAAAAACTCGTCTCTGGCTCGGTGAAGTCCATAAGGTTTATTGTCCGATGTAATGACTTTTTTAAACCTATCAAGATGTTTCTTAATGTTAGGATATCTTTCTACTATTTTTTTATCTTTAAAACTTGAGTCTGTATAGATAATCCATTTTTGATTATGTGGATTGGCTTTCCATCTGTTTAATTCTTTAGTTGTAAAAAAAGGTTTTATGAGTCTGAGCTCGGCTTTAGATAGTTGTAAGGCTTTAAGTTCTTGAGTTGTTAATGTAAAAATTCCTTCACCAATTTCGAAATCTTCACCTAATATTTTTTGAGATGCCTTATTAAGATATTCTTGCGGACATACTATACCTTGCGCAACTTCCTTTTGCGGATCCAAAAAAAAATTGGATTTTCCCAATATCTTCTCAAGAATGTTTTGAACATTAGAAGCGCTAAACGTAAGAGCTTTATTAATAAATTTAGATCGCTGAATTTTCAGCGTCAAATACTCTGTTTTGGCACTTGATTCTTTGTTTAGGATCATAACAACATCATTAATTTCAGCATCATTGCTTATCAATTTTCTGTAATCAAAAAAATAATTTTCTAAATTAGTGCTCTTTTTTAAGATTATTACCATTGTTTGAATGCCAGCCTCAAAAATTCTATATGCACCAAAATCAATAAGACTCAAGATCTGCGTATCTTGAATGACCTTATTTCTCATCTTTGAAGCACCATAACTTGTAACCCAATTGTTTTGAGCTATAAACGTAAGGATCCCGTTTTGTTTTAGCATGTCTATACCTTTACACGCGAACATATACCATAAGTCCATCTTTCCCTGATAGTATGGTGAGTCTCTGAGCCCATCAAATGCTGAACGATTAACATATTCTTTCACATAGGGTGGGTTAGCAATCACTACATCAAATCCATCTGTTACACCGAACATCCACTCTGGGTCAAACCAATCAGTTGACGCATTTTGATCAAAGGGGTCAAAATTTCCTCTGACTTCGCAAGTCAGATTTTCCGCATATTTAAGCCATCACAGCATCCTCTGACTTCGCAAGTCAGATTTTCCCCGTAAATAAGCCATTTCAACCCATCTTACCCCATCCTTCGACTTCGCAAGTTGAACAATTTTTAATATTATTGCATCGTTTTATGGAAGTTGATAAAATAAGCTAGTATAATATGCAACAAAAAGATCTAAACTATAAGTTCAATTTCTATAGAAATGAGTTATACGCCATTTTGCTCATGAAAGTATGGAAAAATAAAAAATGTCCAGTTGTTTAATTGAAATATTCGAAGACATAAAACTTGTAGAGAAGATAAAAGGGCGTTTACCCTACCTCTTCCAACTTGCAGAATTAGAAAGTTCAAGAGCAGGTAAGACGGGAATGGAGGTGGGCTCTGCCCGTGAACGAATAATCATTGCTTTGCTCATTTATAAATTTGGTGAATCAAATGTAGAGACTAAACTACCTATTACCGAGCCAGAAGTTGATTTAAAGTTATTTGATGAGCCAATATCTATAAAAACAATTACAGGTAAGAGTTTTGGCGGTGTCAAACTTATATGGACTGTAGATACTCAGAAAGCAAAAGAATTTCGTGAGAGCTATTATCCGCATTGCGATATCCTACTTGTTCAAATTAACTGGAATGACACAGGAGGATTTTATTATATACCATTAGCAACTCAAAAACGGCTTTTTGATAAAATAGGCAGAGAAAATTATATTAAACTTCCAAAATCCGGAACAAATCCAAGAGGTGTTGAGATTACTAAAGAGGCATTGTCAAGTTTAGTTGAGGATAGTATGTCCAGAAGAATCGTAATAAATTGGCAAAAAACAAAAATTGAGTTTAATCCTTATAAAAGATGGGTTGATCTCTGGAGGGGAGATTAAATGGGAAACTATAAGAAAAAAGATGGGACGAAAACAAGTGCATTCGGCTCTCCTGGAAGAATTAATCATAATTCTACTTCGTTTTACACAAGCAGGTTATATGAGGGACTTCCCAAGGAGGAGAGAACCAAGTATGTGGAAAATCCAATACCATCCAAATTTCTTGACAAAATCTTTTGCAAGACAAGTGAAGAAATGAAGGAATTGCCAGATAATAGTGTTCATCTAATGGTTACTTCTCCACCTTACAATGTTGGAAAAGAGTACGATGAAAATCTTACCCTGAGTGAATATAGATCATTTTTGAAAAGAGTATGGAGCGAAGTTAAGAGAGTTCTTGTCCCCGGTGGAAGAGCGTGTATTAATATTGCCAATCTTGGAAGAAAACCGTACATTCCTCTCCATGCATTTATCGTTGAGGATATGCTTGATTTAGGTTTTTTAATGAGAGGCGAAATTATCTGGAATAAAGCTTCAAGTGGTAGCTCTTCGACTGCTTGGGGTAGCTGGCTTTCGGCTAAGAATCCTACACTTAGGGACATTCATGAATATATTTTGGTCTTTTCTAAAGGTATGTTTTCAAGGGAAAATCTCGGAAGAGAAAGCACAGTTTCTAAAGAGGAGTTTCTTGAATTTACTAAAAGTGTGTGGACTTTTGCCGCAGAACCAGCGACAAAAGTTGGCCATCCTGCACCATTTCCAGTTGAATTACCTCGCAGACTAATCCAACTTTACACTTTTGAGGGTGAGGTTGTTCTGGATCCGTTTATAGGAAGCGGGCAGACTGCAATCGCATCGATAAAAGTAAATCGCCATTATGTTGGGTATGAAATAAATGAAGAATACGTGAAATTGGCAGAAAAACGAATTAAAGAATTCTCTTTAAAGTTTAATTCTCCTAAGTTGCTTGGACTTGACTAGGAAAAGAATGGTAGAAAAGGCGAAACGGCGGGCTTAATAAAAGGCGATATATTTTGATAAATTCTTCCGACTTCGCAAGTCAGATTTTCCCCGTATTCACGCCATCACAGCCCATACTCCCACTTCCCACAACTTCGCAAGTTGAATTTTTGATTCTTGAATAATTTTGCGGAAGTCAGTATAATAAGTTAACTTAACAATTATTTATAATATCGCTAATAATTAATATATTCATACAATATGCAACAATATGGCATATATTATATATATAGAAACTAGTTATTAAGAATACCTTAAGCTAGGGGCCTACAAAATAAATGATGAGGCGAAGATATGGAGCTTAAAGAATTAATATTAAAGGAAATTGAAAATATTCCTGAGAAGTATCTTGCAGAGGTACTGGATTTTATACGTTTTTTAGAGACAAAAGCGTTGGAAGAAGGGAATAGAACAGCAATTGCCAGCGAAACGTCCCTTAAGAAAGATTGGCTAAGACACAAGGAGGATGAAGCTTGGCAAGATTTGTAAAGGGTGATCCTCTGACTTCGCAAGTCAGATTTTCCCCGTAAATAAGCCATTTCAACCCATCTTACCCAATCCTTCGACTTCGCAAGTCGGGATTTCAAGTCGAGATTTCTATTAGACCTTGCATAAAAAGCACAATTTTGTAGTATAATATCATTATCTTTAGAGTTACTTACTCATAAGTTAGTAACTCATGAGTAAGTAATAGAGGTGACTAATATGTTTATTGGCAGAAATTCAGGAGGAACAAAGGTCTGTCGAAGAATGCAAAAAATTGGCTGTAAAAATGGAACAAATAATTGAAGCTAAAATCTCTGAAGTCTGGGGGCAATGAAATTTAGTTTTTAATGGGGGATATATGGAAGAAACTAAACACTCTCATTTTTCTGATCATACTCATATTTCCACAATTTTTTGCAACTATGATCTTTCAATTTAGATTTCTTAGACTTCACTTTATTTAAAAAATATTCCACTTTTTGATATGCTTTTTCTAAATCTTCTTCGTTAAATTTATTACCTTTCCAACTCTTAAACTCTTTAAGAACATTATCTTTACTGGTTTCATCGCCTAACTCATTTAATGCCATTTTACAATAAAGCATCGTACCCAGGAGTTCCATATTATTAAAACTATGGTCAAAATTAAAAATTTTTTCTTCCAGAAAAGTTAAATTATCATCTAAATTTTCATTTATCTCTCCAACAGGTTCTTTGTCATCTTTAAATAAAATTTTATTACCATCCATATTGATAAAGCCTTCTTGCTCTAAAAACTGAATCTCACTAGCAAGTCCATGACTAAAAGGCCCGTATTTGTAACCTTCAAAAGTATATTGACAAGGTTCACCTAGTTCCTGAAGAAAAAAAGTTATTTTTTGTAGAACAATTTTTGTAATATCACTATTATGGTCGTTAAGTTTTTTTATTAAACTTAATAGCCATTTATGGTTTGACATAAATTTCCCCCATATATATTTTCCTTTATTTTTTAAGCCGTTCTTTTAAGTTTTTATATATTTTTTCGGCTTCTTCTTTTTTTTCTGATATAATATAAACCCTATAAATTACAATGGGTTCTTTTAATATTTCCAAAATTACAGATAAATCAAGCAAGTCATATTTTTCGCCATCCTTAATAACTACATAGCCCGTTTCTTCCTTCTCATCACTTTGTTTAATCAACTTATGAATTTTTATAGTTTCTTTAAACTTAAAATAATCTTCATTTTCTTTAAAACCTTTTTCTTTTAACTCTTGAATAAATCCATTGTATTCATCTGCATATTCTTTTTCTTCTGCTTTTACTTCTAAGTCAAACACAGCATGAAGTTTATTTTTTCCTCTCAATAAAGTTGTTGCAAGTTTATCCTTTTCTCTGTACTTTCTTTTAATAATCTCAAATATATAATTATCATCAAAAAGAAAAAATTTATCATAATCTATATCTAAACCACTATCTTTAGTAAAAATTCCACAATCAATTTCATCCTTATGCATTTCAATAAATTTTTTAAGAACTATATCGTAACCCTTTCTTGTTCTATGAAAGGGTACTTGCATATTATAGTAGTACCTAGCTAATATAAGTGATTCCACTGAATGGATATTACCATACTTTATTGTAAAACTTTCAGTCTCTCTTGAAAAATCAAAACTACTTATAAATCTTTGGAAATCATATAACCCATATTTCACCCCACACATATAAGAATCGCGTAGCAAGTAATCCGCTCTATCAGCATCAAATGAATCTGAAAGAATTTGTTTTAAAAACCTATATTTACTTGTTAATTTTCCTTTGAAAAGATTCGCTACAACTTTAGGGTTGATGTTATTCTTATTAAAAATACTCAAAAAAGGTTCATAATTCAATACAATATGTTTACTTACATCTTCATGGGTAGTACCTTCATTCAAAAATATATCTTCAGTCGCATGAGAAAATGGCATGTGTCCAATATCATGCAAAAGAGCAGCAAAACGTAATACTTTAAAAAACTTTACAGTATCACCCATCACCTCATTTAAACTATTATAGTTATTGCGATATAACTCAAGAAATATGTTAGTAGCAGATTGTAAAACACCCAAAGAATGCGGAAATCTTGTATTTTCTGCTGCTGGATAAACATATTTAGTTAGTGCTAATTGATGAATACGTCTCAATCGCTGAAAAAGCTCAGAATCCACCATTTCCAGTTCATCTTCTGTAAGCCAGATAAAACCATAAATAGGATCTCTGAATCTATGTTTTATACCAATTTCCCCTAGAAGATCTGAGTAATTTACCAAACTTTAAAAACCTCTTTTTAATTAATTATATCATCTCAAAACTTTAAAAGCAAACTTAAAGCAAGATTTTTACTCCATTTTAAGATAGCAATCTTTATTCTTTTACCATAAGAGCATAATATTTAAACCACATCACTTATCTTCTGGAAATCTTTTACTTATGAAAACAAAACATAAATTTTCTTTATATTAATTCTGGTCTCTGGGTAGATAACTTTTATTTAATTTTTTGGTGTGTGTAGATTATAGTGCGATAAATTATAGTTACAATCCGTTATAAAAAAATATAATGATAATTTATTTAATTGAACAAATTGTAACAGTTAGATACTGAAAGTTAAATACGGATTAATTCGGATCTCCCGACTTCACAAGTTGATTTTTCCCCATCCATACGCCATTCCTCTGACTTCGCAAGTCAGATTTTCCCCGTAAATAAGCCATTTCAACCCATCTTACCCAATCCTTCAACTTCGCAAGTTGAATTTTTATAAAATGATAGTAAAATATAGTTGACAGCGTCAACCAATAGGATTATTATTTTTATGAATTAATCAATGGCCTTGATGTAATTTTTTTAGTGGAGTTATAATGAAAAAAGGTACTATTTCAGATGTAAGTAGGTCGTTAATAGAAATTGCTTGGTACTTTGGCCCTAAAGGTCTAAATGGTGAGTGCTGTGAAAACCTTACTATGCCAGAATTCATAGCATTAGATAAAGTCTCAACCACACCTCATTGCGCAGTACAAGATATCGGTTATCGCCTCGGTTTTACAAAAAGTGGCGCAACTAGAGTTGTTAACCGACTTGAAAAAAAAGGATATATTAAAAAGATTAAATCCAATGAAGATGGAAGAATCTGTTGCGTGGAAATAACAAAGGCCGGAGAACACATTTTATCGTCTGCTAATGCCTATTATATGAAACAACTTCATATCATCGCTGCAAAGATGCCAGAGTATACAATGGAAGACATAATTAAATTAATTGCATCAATGGCAAAAGCTATGGAGGAATAATTTTTTGCACTTAAAGTTGACAGTGTCAACCATATAATAAGGAGATATTGAAATGAACAACCTGATGAATACCATTCAATATTTTTTGATCATCACTACTGAGTTAACAGTTCTTTTTTTAGGCATTAGCACAGTTGTTGCACTAATACTAATGTATATACCCCAAGAAAAACTCAAACAGTGGCTCACAAGACGTGGAATTTGGGGCAACTTTCTAGGTGCCGTAGTTGGTTCGCTCACCCCTTTTTGCGCATGCTCAACCATACCAATGACACTTGGTATGCTAAACGCTGGAGCACCCTTTGGACCGATTATGTCATTCGTCATTGCCTCCCCTTTGCTAAACCCCATTATTATTAGTATGATCTGGGCCCTAATGGGGATAAAAGCGTGTTTATTCTATTTCGGAGTTACTTTTATGGGATCGGTGATCTTCGGTATTTTTCTTGAAAAAATCGGTGGGGCAAAATATGTTAAACGCGTGAGGATTAAGTCAAACTGTTGTAACACTACCCCAGATTCTGCTAATAGTCCTATAGTATTTTCTGGAAAATTAAAAGCATCATTTTTCTCCGCATGGAGTGATTTCAGAGCTGTTCTAGTTTATCTGCTTGTTGGTGTTGCAATAGGTGCTGGAATTTATGGATACGTCCCACAAGACCTCGTGGTAAACATAGCTGGAGCCAACAACCCAGTTGCCATTCCTGTCGCAGCTAGTATTGGTGTTCCTCTTTACATAAGAGCTGAAACAGCCATTCCAATTGGTTTAGCTTTATTGCAAAAAGGCATGAGCATGGGAGCAGTTATTGCTCTAATAATCGGAGGCGCTGGTATGGCGATACCTGAAATGTCCATGCTTGCAAGTATTTTTAAGGTGCGCCTAGTTTGCTCAATCGTTGTTGTCATTTGGACAACAGCAGTTGTAGGCGGATACTTATTTAACTCAATAATTTAACTAAAAGGAGGAAATCATGGAAAACAAAAAAAAGACCAATTTTTTCAAAAAAATCTTTGGGAAAAAATCTACTTGTTGTTCACTAGAGTTTGAAGAAATTAATTCAGAGGATAATAAGACTTCATCTAAACCTAAAGAAAGCACTGAAACAAATTGCTGTTGTCCACAAGGAGATAGTAATAAAAAAAATAATTGACTCCTTCAACTGGTAGAATCATATAGCATTAAAACTAAATAAAGGCCTTGATGTGATTTATTTAACGTGAGATTTATACTATACATTTAACTTATATAGAAATTAGTTATTAAGAATACCTTAAGATAGGGCCTACAAAATAAATGATTAGCACAAAATATGGAGCTTAAAAGAATTAATCTTAAAGGAAATTGAAAATATTCCTGAAAAATATCTTGCGGAGGAAAATAAAAATGGC
>JAXHVM010000014.1 GCA_034189185.1 Deferribacterota bacterium | reverse complement strand
TCAAATCAAATTCCCGATTTTTTGGCTTTAACTGGGGATGCCTCAGATAACATACCAGGCGTTAAAGGGATTGGGAATGTAACAGCAAAAAAACTACTTAGAGAATTTAATTCTTTAGATGATATCTATGCCAATATTGATAAAATAAAAGGCTCTGTTAAGGAAAAATTGTTAGTTGGTAAAGAAATAGCGTATTTATCGAAGAGTTTAACAGAACTTAAAATTATTGAAAATCTAAAATTAATTGAAACTAAAGAGCAAAGAGAAGAATTAAAAAAAGAGCTTGAGGCTTTAGAGTTACATACATTGTATAATAGGCTTTTTAAAGAAGACTTGGGTAATATGAGTGTAGAAAAATTAGAAAACGCCTATACTGTTGTAATTTATGTTGATAATAAAATATATAAGGTTGAAAAATCTAAGGTTGATATAGTTAATTCTTTTAATATTGAAGCTTGTAAATATTTCTATGATTTTAAAAATATATATAAGAAGTATAGAAAAATAGTGGATGACTATTATGATTTGGCTGTGATAAGTTGGCTTAATGATCCAGATACAAAGGGTTTAGTAAAATCAAAGGATGAAAATATTGATAGCTTTATATCAAAAGTGATAAGGGTTTTTCCCTTAGAGATTGAGGATTTAAAGAAAAAAAATTTATTAGAGATATATACTACAATTGAGAGAAAAGTTATTGTGATACTTGCTGAGATGGAGTTAACTGGCATTAAGATAGACAGAGAAAAGCTAAATGGAATATCTTTAGAAATTGAAAAGACAAAAAATAAACTTGAAAAGAGGATTTTAGAGTATTTAGATTGTGACATAAACTTAAATTCTCCAAAACAATTATCTGATGTTTTATATAATAGACTTGGTATTAAACCTGTTCAAAAAACAAAAACAGGTTTATCAACATCTGAGGACTCACTAAAGGAGATAATTATAAAATATCCTAATTATAAACATCTCATAGATGATATATTACAATATCGTGAAATAAATAAATTGTTAACAACATATACAAAAAAATTGGTTACTTATATAGATGAAAAAACTGGTAGGATACATACAGAGTTTAGACAGACTGGTACTGCGACAGGTAGATTATCATCGAATAATCCTAATTTACAAAACATACCACAAAGAGGTGAGCTAGCTAAAAGTATAAGGTCAGCTTTTATTTCGGAAGAAGGTTGTTCTTTTGTATCCTTTGACTATTCACAAATAGAATTAAGGATATTAGCTCATTTATCAAAGGATGAAAATCTTGTCACTGCTTTTCAAAAAGGTTATGACATACATAGTTTAACAGCAAAAATGATTTTTAATTTAGGGGATCTAAGTTTAGTAAGTCCTGATATGAGAAGAATAGCAAAGGCAATAAACTTTGGTATAATATATGGCTTATCCCCCTATGGATTATCTAAAGAGATAGGTATTTCTCAAAGTGAGGCTAAAGAATTTATAAATAGATATTTTACATTATATCCTAAAGTAAAAACCTATATTAATAGAATTGTTGAATTAGCAAGAAAGAATGGCTATACAGAAACAATATTTAAAAGGCGCAGGTATATAAAAGATATTTCTAGTAGAAATAATCTTATTCGCAAGAAAGCTGAAAGAGTTGCTATAAATGCGCCTATACAGGGTTCTGCTGCAGACATAATTAAGCTTGCAATGATAAAAACAAGTGAATTTATAAAAGAAAGATCTTATGATGCAAGGCTATTACTCCAAATACATGATGAGCTAATAGTGGAAGTATCAGATGATGTTGTTGAGATAGCTACGAAGGGGATCAAGGCTATTATGGAGAGTGCCGCTAATTTAGAAGTAGCTTTAGTTGTTAATAGTGGAGTAGGCAAAAATTTAGGTGCATTAAAGGTATGAGTAAAGTCATAGATCTTTTAAAAGAACATAGCGAATTAAAACAGAGATTAAAAGATATAATTGGGCTTGTTAAAGAAAATGATATTAAAAACTGGGGACTTAAAACAATTGAGTATACTTTATTAATGGCTGAGTCACTTAACTATATTGATGATGGGCCTTTGGCTTATATTGAGGAAATATTTTCTATAGATAAAGTCTATCTATTTATAAATATTGATGAGCTACCCTATCTTTTAGAGAGAAAAAAATATAAAAGAATTGTTTTTTATAATAGAAAAGCCTTTGAGTATTTCTTTTTTAAGGCAAAACCCTTTATAGGGGAGAGCTCTTATAATTTGACTGCTGAATTTAACTTAGTTAAAGGTGTGAGAGAATATTTAATAATGCCAATTATTAAAAAAGGCAATATTATTTCTAGCCTTAATTTTTATAATTATACAAAAGGTAAATTTAATGAAGGTTTTGCAGCTGACTTTATTAAAGACTTATCTATTAAGGTGGGATATATCCTGCAGCATTTAAATAAGTTAAATATGGCAGAGAAAAAAATAGAATATTTGAAAAAAAATAGTTTTTATTCACAAAATCCAGAAAGCATTATTTTTAGAAACTTAGATAATATAAATAATTCATATACTAAGATTATTTTAAAGTTAGATTATAATGCTTCAAAATATAATAGTTTAATTAGTTCTATTGATATAACTGAATATTTATATAATAACTTATTAGAATTAGATAATGTAGACTATGTGTATGCAGCATTTCTTGATACAATATATTTACTAACTGCTGAGAAAATTCCAAAAAAAATTGAGTCCACTATTAATTTAGTTAAAGAGAAAATAGATAATTATACAAACAAAAATAAGATAAATTATAAAATCTATATTGAGGATTAATATGGATAAACTAGATCTTATTATTGATAGATATAGCGATAAAATAAAAAGGATTTTAAATAGGGGGTATTTGCTAGAAGAGAAATATTTAGATAAAGTATCAGAGATACTTAATGAGGTTAGGAAATTTGGCGATAAAGCGTTAGCTGAGTATACTGCTGAATTTGATGGTTATGAGCTAGGTGATAAATTTTATTTGACCCATGGTGATTTAAAAAGATTTTATGATAAGCAAGATGATTTTTCTATTAAATCTTTAGAGTATTGTAAGGACCATATTGAAAAATTTCACAGATATCAATTAACAAATTCATTTATAAGCAGGGAAAAAGACGGCGTTTTATTAGGCGAGTTAATAACTCCAATTGAAAAAGTTGGCGTCTACACACCTGGCGGAAAGGCATCATATCCTACAAGTGTTATAATGAATGTTGTTCCTGCAAAGGTTGCAGGTGTTAAGGATATATATCTAGCTACCCCTTTTGTTAAAGGTAAGATTAACGATATTGTTATGGCTGCAGCATATATAGCAGGTGTCAGCCGTGTTTATAGCTTAGGTGGGGCCCAAGCAGTAGGAGCATTTGCCTATGGCACAGAAAGTGTGCCCAAAGTAGATAAAATAGTTGGACCAGGAAATATATTTGTTTCTTTGGCAAAAAAGATTGTCTTTGGCACAGTAGATATTGATATGATAGCTGGGCCAACAGAACTAGTTATTATAGCAGATGAGAATTCTGACCCTATATATGTAGCTGCTGATATGCTAGCGCAGGCTGAGCATGATGAATTAGCATTGGTGTTGTGTTTTACAACAACTGAAAGACATGCAAGATTAATTGAAGAACAAGTAAATGAGCAATTAAGATATATACCAAAATTAGATATTGCAAAAGTTGCATTAAATAATTTTGGTGGCATTATTGTCTTTGACAATATTGAAGCAGCTTTTGATATAGCTAATGAAATAGCTCCTGAGCACTTAGAATTACAGATAAATAATCCCTTAGATTATATATCTTTAGTTAGAAATGCGGGGGCTGTTTTTATTGGTAATTATTCACCTAATGCTGTTGGAGATTATATAGCAGGACCAAACCATACACTGCCAACAACAGGGAGCGCCAGGTTTTTTTCACCTTTAGGTGTCTATGATTTTATTAAAAGGACATCCCTTATTAAATATTCAAGGGAAGCCCTTCAAAGAGATGCTCAACATATTATAACCTTGGCAGACCATGAAAATCTACAAGCTCATAAAAAATCTATTGAAATAAGATTAAAAAAATAATAAACTAAAGTTCTATTTGATATATAAAACTTTATAAAATTTGCTGCAGCTATTAAAGGGGTGCAAAGTGAAAACTATAGAGTGGCTTGGAAATGTTTTTATAAGCGATAATTTAAACACTTTTTTTGCTTATCTTTGCCTTTTATCAATTTTTTTAATAATTGGAAAGGTTTTGAGGGTGAGGGTAAAAATTCTGCAAGATTTTTTTATACCCGCTAGTATTATTGGGGGATTTGTCGGTCTAATTTGTGGCCCCTTTATATTGGGAGCAGTTTATCCTGGTAAAAATGAT
The DNA here is from genome assembly GCA_034189185.1 of Deferribacterota bacterium. NCBI lineage: Bacteria > Pseudomonadati > Deferribacterota > Deferribacterota bacterium. The sequence goes on along the minus strand of JAXHVM010000014.1, from coordinate 17,871 downwards.
GTCTTTTTAAATTTATTGAGTAATATTAGGATCGGTTTTTCATCATTCCCTGGTAGATTTATTGATGTTGTTTTTGCAGCAATGTTTATTGGTATAACCCTGCCGTCAATAAAGAAAATGTGGAATCTAGGGGGCAGACAATTTGCCTATGGAACAATGGTAGGTGGGCCAATGCAACACTTTATAGGTGGATTATTGGTTATTTTTTTGCTAGGACCACTATTTGGAGTGGACCCAACCTTTGCAACATTTGCGGCAATTGGTTTTTGTGGGGGGCATGGTACTGCTGGCGGGATGGCTCCATCCTTTAGAGAGGGTTACCCTGGTTTAAATTGGTCCTTTCCAGAAGGCGCTGACCTATTAATGACTTCAGCAACTGTTGGGGTTTTAATTGCTTCAATAGTTGGTATTATTTTAATAAATATAGGTGCAAAAAAGGGTTATTGTAAAAGGTTGAAAGAACCAAAGGAGTTGCCTGAAGAGGTGAGGGTAGGGGTTATCCCCTATGATAAAAAATATACAATTGCTGAGGCAACAGTATCTCCTGAATCAATTGAGCCCTTTGCTTTTCACGTAGCCTTAGTTTTTATTGCTGTAGCTATTGGTTATATTATTGATGACCTATTGGCCTTGTTAGGTATTTTTTTATCAAATATTACAGGAAAAACTCTCGTAGCCACAGCCTTTGATGCTGTTCCAACATTCCCCCTTGCAATGATTGGTGGGGTAATCTTGCAGTTTTTTTTAAAATCCTTTGGGATTGTTGATATTATTGATAGAAATACAATCGAGAGGATTCAGGGTGTTGCCCTAGATTTCTTAGTAGTTAGTGCAATTGCTAGTATAAGTATACCTGTAGTTATTGCATATTTTGTACCATTTTTTATACTCCTTTTAGCTGTAGCATCTTATATTGTATTTGCTACTTGGTTTATTGCTCCTCGCATGTTAACTGGCTCATGGTTTGAGAAAGCAATGGTTGAATTTGGGATGCAGACAGGTGTGACAGCTATGGGCTTATGTCTGCTTAGGATTGTGGATCCAGGTTTTAAAACTGAGGCCTTGGAGGCTTTTGGGATTAAGCAGCTTGCTTATGAGCCATTTTTCGGCGGTGGTTTTGTTACTGCCTTGTCTCCACTTTTGATACTGACAGCAGGTCCATATTGGTTTTGTTTAATAATGCTTTCAATTACCCTCTTTTTTGTAGTTGTTGGTATTTTTTCAGGTTGGTTTCATAAAAAAGACACTGGTGTTGCTTAATTAAAAGGAACAACTAAGGGAATACCGTTAAAATCAATTATCTTTACATTTATATTATAGGCCTCTTTAATAATATTTTCTGTTATATCTTTCTTGTCTCCTGAAACTATGATATGACCATTCTTTAGGACAATGAATTTTTCCCCATATCTTAGTGCAATGTTTATATCGTGTAATACTATTATAGTATTAATGTTTAATGTTTTTGTTATTTTATAAAGTAGCTGCATAATCTCATGTTGATTTTTTATATCTAAATGATTAATTGGCTCATCAAGGAGTAGTATCTTTGGTTTGGAGATTATTGCTCTAGCTATTATTACCTTTTGTAGTTCACCACCGCTAATTTGGTTAATGCTTTTAAATGAAATGTTAGTTAATCCAAGAAAATCTATTATCTCATTAACGCTTTCTATATCTTTTTTGTTAATAAACCATCTTGTCTGTAAAAATTTTCCTGCTAGTATTGTTTCAAAAACAGTTGTTTCTGGAATGTAGCTATACTGTGGACAATATCCAATTTTTTTGGACAGTTCATATCTTTTTAATTTATTTATTTTTTTATTTTCAATAAAAATATCTCCCCTTTGAGGTTTTAATAACCTGTTAATAATCTTAATAAGTGTTGTTTTTCCAGAGCCATTTTTGCCCAAAATTGTTGTAATATATCCATAATCACTATTAAAGGATACATTGTTTAAGACTTTGTTATTTTTATAAGAAAATTCTATATCTTTTACTTTTAACACTACGAAATTCCTTTATTTCTAAGTAATATATATAAAAATATAGGCACACCTAAAAGGGATGTTATAATGCCTACAGGGATTATTGCTGGGGCTAAAACAACCCTGCCGATCATATCTGATAGTAAAAGTATTATACTTCCCAATATAGCAGAATAAATAAGTAAAAATCTATGATCATTACCTATAACCAATCTAATTATATGAGGGGATATTAGGCCAATAAAACCTATTATCCCCATAAATGATATAACTGCAGCTGTTATAAGGCAGGATGAAATAACCCCTACAGTTTTAAATAGCTTGATGTTTATCCCTAAACTCATTGCTGTATCATCATCCCAAATAGTAATGTTATATTTAGGGCTTATGAATATTTGATATACTATAATAGGAATAATAATTAGTGACATTAAATAGATATCACTCCATAGGGTTTTATTTAAATCACCAAATGTCCAAAAGACAATAGCTGCTATTTCCTCATCTGTGCTAAAATATTGTAATAACATTGTTAGAGATGCAAAAAGTGAATTTAATGCCACACCTGCAAGTATTACAACATATGCATATAAACCTTTTATGGCTGTAATTAGCAAAATTATTAACATCGTTATTATTGCAAAGACAAAGGCAAATATAATGATTGCACATGAACTATTTCCAAATGGAATATAGGATTTTAGTGTAATAGCAAGAGCTGCACCGAAAACAGCACCATGTGATATGCCAAGAGTAAAAGGGGAAGCCAGTGGATTTTTTAATAGATTTTGTAATATAGCTCCAGAGATTGACAGAGAAGCGCCTGCAAGGATTGCATTAAAAATCCTTGGTAATCTAATATTAATTAGTATATGTGTGAAAACTTGATCTTCTCTAAAATGAAATATCAGATTTGTGAATTGTTTTAAATCTATTTCTATGCTTCCAGTATTTAATGATATAACTATAGAAATAAATAGTAAGATAGTTAAAAGGAGTCCTAAATATAGTTTTTTCTTAAGAAATTGTTTATAATTTTTTGCCACTTATTTTATTTATTTATTGCTGAAAATTGTTTTAGTGTTAGGTTATAGTTTTTTATTTTATTATACAATTGTTTACTTAGAAAGAATTTATATATTTTATCTGCTTTTTTTTCTATATTAATATCTTTGAATAATTCTGGATAGGCTGTTATTCCAATATAATAGGTATTTATAAGTGCATTTTCTATATTTGTATTATAATTGTTATAAGGAAGTAACATATATACATTTTTGTTTTTTACAGCTTTGAGCAACTTAAAATAAGTGGGATCTTTTTTTAGATTATCTTTTATAATATCTATCCCATTTGAATCAAAATATATATAATCTGGATTAAGTAAGAGGATGGCTTCTTTATCTAATATTAGAAAATTAGATCCTTTAAATATATTATTAGTAGATAATATATTTGTAATGTTTAATATTTCAAAGGGTGGAAAGGATGAGGTTGAGCCGGTAAAACCATGGCTGCCCTTAAAACCAAGACCTCCAATATAAGCTTTAATATTTCTAGATTTATTATTTAATGTTCTACTTTTAAGTTCTCTAATAGTTTTATTAATATAATCTATTATATGTTTAGCCCTATTTTCTTTATTTAAAATCAGCCCAATTAATTTAAGAGATTTTTCTATTTCATTATTTATTATATCATTAGTATTACCATAACTAAGACTAACTACTGGGATATTTGTTTTTTTCTGTATGAGCTCTATTTGATTGAGGGAATAGGATGTAGCAAAGATTATATCACATTTTAGTGAAATAATCTTCTCAAAATTAGGTAATATACCAGGGCCACCATTACCTATTATGGGCAGCTTTTTTATATAGTTAAAATTTGCAAGCGCATAGGGCCTCTTATATATCATTGATTTGTCCTTTTCTATTGCCTCAACCCCTCTTATAAATGTAAAAGTATCCATATAAGCTAATAATCTTAAGGTGCCTGGCCCTATTGCTATGATGTTTTCTATTTTTTCTGGCAATTCTATTCTTCTATTCATTAGATCTTTTATATACGCTGCTTTTAGGTTATTTGTAAAAGGTGGAAGCCAAATCAGATAAAGAAAAGCACAAGAAAATATTATTATGCACTTAAAGTTTTTTATTATAAACAACTTTATTCTATTTATATAGTTGTAAAAATCCATAGGAATAGAGGTTGTTGTCATTAACAATTTTAAAATTAAATTGCTCTGAATCGTTATTTAATTGAATGTTTACTTTCTCGACATCTAAAGTTATCTCTTTTTTATATATAATATTTAACGTTTTTATATATACAGGTTTTTTTAGCATTCTATAAACTGCTGTATAGATAAAATCTATATATGTAATATTATTTACATGATCATTAGAATCTAAATCCATGTGACGTATTGTAAATTCATAATAGTAATTATAATTAATATTATTATAAAAAGGCAATTTATTTTCTTCTTTGGATAAGATATTTTCATATTCAGGTTCATAGATATAGTAAATATTGTCAGGGATAAACATAGCTTGCCTTTTATCTAAATTAAACAATACCCAAGAGGAGGTTGCATCTAAAATAGGTGTATTATTATTTGTCACTTGATAATCTCGCTTTATTAATATTTTTTGCTTGCTATCCACCCATGTTGTTATTGATAAATTGTCATTTAATTTAGGATAATTATATACTTTAACATACATTGAATATAAAACCCATGCTAGTCTATTTTTCAGAAGTATATCTTGTGTTAAGCCAAGATAATCCGAGTGTTTAAATGCTGAATTCTGAAATATTCTAACTAAATGGGGAAATCTAATATAGCCATTTGATTGGACATCCCTGCTTTTTACAATTGCATTTACATTAAATTTCATAAGCTTTCCAATAAAACAGGTTGTATATTATATCATAAGTTCATAATTATCAAGGAATATAATCATATAACAAGCTCTCCATATTGATGAGAATATATTTTATGTAGAGTGTGCTTATAATTATTTTTAAAATAATTATTAACTTATGTTGAAAATAATTTTATCTGTGTTACAATACCATCCTCGATTTAGGAGGTGATATATGAACAAATGTATAGGCACATATTGCCTATTTTTAGCTATTTTATTAGTGGGACTTTTTGTTGTAGATGGCAAGCTTTTTGCGCAAAATAGCGGTGTTGGCTCAGATAATGTGAATATTGTTAAAGTTGATAAGCCTGCTCCTGATTTTACTGCAGATGCCTTTCACGATGGTGAATTTAAAAAGGTCTCATTATCTGATTATAGGGGCAAATGGGTACTTTTACATTTCTATCCACGTGATTTTGGGATAGTCTGCCCAACAGAATTGACAGCACTTGCTGCCAAATACAATATTTTGAAATCTTTAAATGTAGAGGTTTTAAGTGTTAGTGTAAATTCTGTTGAATCCCATCAAGAATGGCAAGAAAAAGAATTAAAGAAAATGATTGAAGGGGGAGTAAAATTTCCTATGCTTTCTGATCCCGATGGTAGCATTGGGAGATTGTATAATGTTTATGATGAAGAAGGTTTGGTTGTTATGGGCAAATCTATAGGCAAAGTTGATTTGAAAGCTAGTTTTATAATAGACCCCGATGGTATAGTAAGAGCAATGGATGTTTTAACACCGCAAGCCGGTAGATATATAAATGAGACTATTAGACGGATAAAAGCTTTACAACATAATGAGGAGACAGGAGAAGTTCTGCCAGATGGTTGGGTACCTGGTAAAACAACCCTAACCCCAAGTGATGAATTAGAAGGTAATGTATGGAAGGAATGGAATCCAACTTATTCAACGCTTTACTAATATTATATTAAATTATTAATTTAAAGGTCTTTGCAAGGCCTTTCTACTTTAATATTGTAGAATTTGTGTTTGATTGTTATGAGCTAACTGAAGAATTATTAGATAAAACAAGAAATATTGTTAGAGCATAAAATACTTTAATTTGATTGGACATCCCTGCTTTTTACAATTGCATTTACATTAAATTTCGTAAGCTTTCCAATAAAACAGGTTGTATATTATATCATAAGTTCATAAATATCAAGTGTTATGCACGTACAGTTGGTTATCTATTCTATATTGAAGAAGATTATCTTTATTTAGTTTTTGTTTATAATTATTTTTAAAATAATTATTAACTTATGTTGACAATTATTTTATCTATGTTAGAATTTTAATAAAAGCATAGGAGGTGATATATGTGTAGGCTATTAGGTAAATATTGCCTATTTTTAGCTATTTTATTAGTGGGACTTTTTGTTGTAGATGGCAAGCTTTTTGCGCAAAATAGCGGTGTTGGCTCAGATAATGTGAATATTGTTAAAGTTGATAAGCCTGCTCCAGATTTTACTGCAGATGCCTTTCACGATGGTGAATTTAAAAGGGTTTCCCTTTCTGATTATAAGGGCAAATGGGTGCTATTGTGTTTCTATCCAGGTGATTTTACATTTGTTTGACCAACCGAATTGACAGCAGTTGCTGCCAAATACAATATTTTGAAATCTTTAAATGTAGAGGTTTTAAGTGTTAGTGTAAATTCTGTTGAATCTCATCAAGAATGGCAAGAAAAAGAATTAAAGAAAATGATTGAAGGGGGAGTAAAATTTCCTATGCTTTCTGATCCAGGTGGTAGCATTGGGAGATTGTATAATGTTTATGATGAAGAAGGTAAGGTTGATATTAGAGGTAGGTTTATAATAGATCCCGATGGTATAGTAAGGGCTATGGAGGTTTTAACACCACCTGTTGGTAGAAATATAGATGAGACAATTAGACAGGTTAAAGCATTACAATACAATAAAGAGACAGGAGAGGTATTGCCTGCTGGTTGGTTGCCAGGCAAAATAACCCTAACCCCAAGTGAAGATTTAGAAGGTAATGTATGGAAGGTGTGGAATCCTACTTATTCAACACTTTATTAGCGTTATTTTAACAATTTATAAAATAATTATAGAAAGGCCTTTGAAAGGCCTTTCTATTTTACTATTGTAGAATTTATATTTTAATATATAATTATAACAAAAATAAATATATTGAGGTGAATATATGTCAGATTATCATGAACCAACTGAAGAGTTATCCGAAGAAACAAGAAATATTGTTAGGGCATTAAATACGCTAAAGGAAGAGGTCGAAGCGGTAAATTGGTACCAACAAAGGGTTGATGTCTGCAAAGATGAAGGTTTAAGAAGGATGTTAGAACATCACAGGGATGAGGAGATTGAACATGCAGTAATGGCAATTGAATGGCTTAGAAGAAATATGGGCTTTTGGGATGAAGCTTTGAAAACTTATCTATTTACAAAGGAAGATATAGTCTCAATAGAAGGAAATGAGGCATCAAGTGAAGAAAGTAGCTATAAACCAAATAGTAGTCTAAATATTGGAAAATTAAAATAAAAATAAGAGAGAGAGGTAATAAATGAACATATTAAGACAAGAATTAGCACCAATTAGCGATAAAGCATGGAAGGAATTATTCAGTCAAGCAAAGGATGCTTTTTCAAATTATCTAACAGCAAGGAGATTAGTTGATGTTAAAGAGCCTAAGGGTTTAGATTTTGGGGTCATAAATACGGGGAGACTAAAAAAGTTAGATGAAAAAAGCAATGAAAATACAGTATGTTCAATTTTTGATGTTCAGCCATTAATAGAGCTAAAAACATATTTCAAATTAGATAGGCAAGAGATAGATAGTATAGATAGAGGGTGTAAAAATCCTGATTTGGCACCACTTATTGAGGCAGCTCGTGTGATATCTAAACTAGAAGATGAGATAGTATATTACGGGATGAAGAAAGCAAACGTCGATGGTTTAAAGAAGAATGTTAGTGATACTATTACATTATCGTTAGATGCAGAAAGTTTATTAAAATCAATTGTAGATGCAAAAGGAAAGTTGGTTTATCTAGGGATTGGTGGTCCCTATTCATTAGTAGTATCACCAGAGGTATGGAAATTTATAGTTAGCCATGGTAAAGGTTATCCACTTCTCAAATCTGTTAAGAATACTATTGATGGTAAGATTGTAGTATCCCCTCATATAAAGGATGTTTTTTTCTTATCAGAGAGGGGTGGTGATTTTATCTTAAATTTTGGGCAGGATTTATCAATTGGTTATGATAGTCATAATGATAAACATATAAGCTTATATTTCCTTGAGACCTTAACATTTCAAGTGTTTGAGAATGCAGCTGTGTGTTTGGAGCTAAAATAGATAAGATTAAAGATGATGTAAGCTATTTTTTACAGATATATATTTTAGATTTAGATGAATAGCTGTGCTTTTTTGATACATCACTAAAATATTTTTTTAGAAGGGATTTTTCTCTTTTTAATATTGTGAATGCAGTGTTTGTCCCCATAGAGAATATTCTAATGTAAAAGAGGAATTTTATAAATGGGTTTTTTGGCACTTCATGTTCCATAATTAAAAAATTGCCTTCAGGGTTCATTACTCGCTGCACTTCTTTTAGTAGTTTTATTTGGTCCATACCTTTTAATTCATAAAAAGCATGGGAGCATATAATTTTGTCACATATCTCATTTTTAAGTGGCATATTTGCAACATCTGCTTCAATGAGATAAATATTATTTTTGTTTTTAGTTTTTTCTTTTGCTTTTTTTAGCATTCCCCTTGAAAAATCAATTCCAATTACCCTACTTTCTCTTGACTTATCAGCTAAATAGAGAAGAAGTGTGCCTGTTCCTGTGCATATATCTACTATTATTTTATCTTTTTTGGGATCTATCAAATCTGCTAATGCTTTTCTAGCTTCTTGACCCTTGTCTTTTGAATGTAGTGCAACAAAACTATCATAGATTATTGAAAAAAGATTGTAGAATTTTCTTCTGTAAGCCCTCAATTTACTTCTAAAGTCCCTCCTACAGAGGCAAAGAAAAATCTATCCTTTAATTTATTATATAATTTAGCTGCTACCTCAAGTCCTGTGCAGTGGGATGCACCAAGTTTTTTAATATTGTATTTTTCAATAGTTTTGATAGTTTCTTCTATTTGCAGATCACTTGCAAAACCTAAATGGGTTCCACCTAAAACAGCATATATGTCATTTGTGCCGGTCTTTTCTACAAAATGGTTAATAATATTTATTATGCCAGAGTGAGCACATCCTAAAATAATTACAAGTCCTTTGCTCGTATTAATTGCAAGGGAGTAGTCATCAAGTATGTTATCATCTACTAGATTGTTATTATCATCAATTATTTTCATACCTGCATCAATTTTTTCAAAGGATGTTTTCCTTACTATTTCACCTGATGAGTAGATACCCTCATCTATTTGAGTAAATTTTTTTGACAGTGAAAATTCTGCACCTAAGCCCTCTAAATAGTCCTTTTTAAAGGGCATACCTATAAATTTTTTCTTATTGTTAATTATCCAAACCCTATCTTTAAATATATCTGGATGGGCATATATAGTAAGTGGCGATTTTATACTAAGTAGATCGGGGATGCCAAGTGTATGGTCGTAGTGGCCATGGGATAAATATAAAAATTCAATATTTTTAAGGTCTTTTTTTAATAACCTACTATTATTTAGTAAGCCTTTGCCTTGGGCTGTATCAAAGAGAAATACCCTATCACCATATTCTACATAAGCAGCAAAACCGTGCTCACCAATTAATCCAAAGGGAAGTATAACGCTATTTTCACATAATATAGTTATCTTTAACTCCATAGAAACCCCCAACGGTATTTTTTTGGTAAAAAAAGCTTATAATATTAGATGTTTTTAATAATGAAAAATCTAGGTTAAAGAATAAACTATTGGTTAAATTACTATATCTTTGAACATACCTGTTTAAATTTAATAGTATGTGTGTAAAAATTCTTGTTAATAAAAGGATTAAAAATAAAAATATAATAATGAAAATAATTTTCATATAAACATATGTTAATAATTTTATTGCTTTCTGTCAATAAATATATAATTTTTTTAATAGATTTTAGTTTTCATATAGAATCTTAAAGAGAGAAGGAGGGCTTATGCCAATCTATGAATTTAAATGTAATGAATGTGGTGAAAAGTTTAGTAAAATTGTTATGAAAAAAGATGATTTAATTGAGTGTCCAAAATGTAAAAGTAAAAATGTAAAAAAATTAATGTCTGCTTTTAGCGCATCGACAGGTAGTAGTTGTGTAAATAGTAGTTTTACTTGAGCAAGTTAATTGCATCAGTTTGGTGCATAAAAATTGTTAACCTACTATGTTAAATTGTTATTCATGATTGGGTGGAAATTTTTTCTTAATATTTTAAAATAGAAGAAAGGAATAGCTGTATGCCGGAGGATTTAGCGCAATATAGGTTTGAAGTAGGAATTTATAGGCCTCCAAGCGAAGGGGGTAGTAACTCACTACTTATTCGCTTAACACGCAACTGCCCATGGAATAGGTGTGCTTTTTGCGCTATGTATAAAACTAAGAAATTTGAGTTGAGATCTATCAGCGAAATCAAGGCTGATATTGATGCAATGGCATTGATATCTAATGAGCTTAGACAACTCTCCGAAAAGGGTGGGTCTGCTGATGGTATAAGCAGGGATGCAGCTATTAAATTCCTTAACAAGCATCCTGAGCTTAGTTATCATCATGGCTTTGCAATGCTTTTTAATTGGTTGATTTCAGGAGGTAGAACTGCTTTCCTTCAGGACGCTGATAGCTTGATAATGAAAATAGCCGATCTTGTAGAAGTTCTCCAATACCTGCACAGCAGATTCCCAAGCATCCAGAGGGTTACATCCTATGCAAGGTCAAGGACCCTTCAGCATAAAAAGCTCTCTGAACTTTTGGCAATAAGGCAAGCAGGCCTGGATAGATTGCATGTGGGACTCGAATCAGGATATGATGAACTATTGAAATACGTTAAAAAGGGAGTAACTGCTGAAGGACACATAAAAGGTGGTCAAAAGGCTATTGAGGCAGGATTTGAGGTGTCGGAATACTGGATGCCCGGTTTAGGTGGAAAGGATTTTTCAATTAACCATGCCTTAGAAACAGCTAGGGTTTTAAACGAAATCAATCCCCACTACATCCGCTGCCGGCCTTTTTATCCCCTGCCAGGAAGCCTGATGTATAAAGCCTGGCAGATTGGCAGTTTTGTTATGCTCTCGCCCAGTGAACAACTACATGAACTAAAGCTTACTATAGAATCCCTAAATGTAACAAGTAGGGTGTGCTTTGACCACGTTGGAAACTACTGGAAACGTCCTGGGGGTGGACTCCTTTTTTCACACGATTATGAGGGCTACAAATTTCCAGAAGAAAAACAGGCGGTGCTTGAACTAATAGAGGAAGGCCTAAAGGCATGCAATAGACGGCCAGAATTTCTGGAGCTTTAAATATTCTTTAGACTATTGATCACAATATTAAAATTTAGACTAAAGAGGAAAAAAGTAATAATACCTACTAATTGCCACACATTTTATATTAGCCTATATTAGCCTCACGGTCCTGCTCTTCTAGTATTATGTGTACGGTCATTCTAGCTGTTTCACCGACAATGCTAGAGCATTTTTCAGGCATGCCTGCCTCAAGTGCAGCCGCAATCTCTTTAGGGTTGTATAAATTGAAAAACCTACCGACCAGTTTTTCCTGTAGGTCTTTGCAGCGGCATGTGCCGTATTTTTCCACGAAAGCATCATGTAGTTTTTTTGAAAGTATACATGCCTTGATCTGTTTTTTCATGTCACTAAACATTTTCTTAGGCCTTCCAAAGAAGTAGCCTATTGCCATGACGCCCCCTGAAAGCGCTCCGCAGTGGCCATTTCCTGTAAGACCGATGCCATCGGCGAAGCCGGTGGCCGTCATAAAAACACCATCGTCCTCAACCCCAAGGGCTTCAAAAATACCTGCAAGACAGCATTGTGCACATCCCCCACTTTCAAGCTCATGTTTCTTTGCATTGTCAAAAGCTTTTTCCAGTATCTCTTTTTTTTCCATTTTTTAAGTTCCTTTTTAATCAGGAAGAATTGATAAAAGTTTCAAATATTAATTATACCTATCAAATAATTTAGTAACATTTAAGCTGTCTCTTTTAAAGCATTTAAAATTATTGTATTTAGTTTTTGAGTGGGTGTCAAGAAATTAACCCTTGTTTATTAACCTTTGAAAAAAGTATTTTATGAGGACCCTATATGTCTTCGAATATTGTTATAACTATTCTGTGACTTTTTTCTGTCACATTTTTTCTGCAGATAGTTTGAGATTTTAAGTCGCCTCATCTTAATTCATTGATTTTTTTTTGCAGCCTTGATCATAGCTATGTGAGAAATACCTGTAGCTTTTGATATAAGAGTAATTTCACTATAGCCAATGGATATAGCCTTAGCAGCTGCAACAAGTCTACTAAAATACTCATTGAAAGCTGGTTTTATAATTTGAAGTCTCTTGGAGATTCTTCAGCTTTTCCTAAAAGTATTGTAGATCAACTTCTAAAAATATGTTATATATAAATATATATAACAGTTAATTTATGTCTAACTATATGTTGTGTGAATAATAGATCTATTAGGGTATATTAGGTGTTAAACAGATATTTAAAGAGGAAAAGAAAATATAAGTTTTTTTGTTTGCAGGTTGAGCCTACTACAAGGTGTCAGTTAAAATGTAGGATATGCCCAAGGAGTGATCAAGCTGTTCAATGGGTTGAAGAGGATATGCCACTTGCTCTTTATAAGAAATTGTCAGATTATTTTTCGGTGACAAAGCATGTGCATCTGCAGGGGTGGGGGGAGCCCTTGCTACATAAAGATATAATTGAAATGGTTAATATTGCAAAAAGGGCAGGCAGTATTGTAAGTTTAACCACTAATGGTCTGTTATTGGATAACAATATGATAGTTGAGCTTTTGAAAAGTAATATTGATATATTAGCTTTTTCATTGGGAGGCTCAAGTGATCATACTCATTCCTTGGTTAGAGGAGGAAAATTAAGTGATATGTTAAATAACATTAGCTGCCTTATAGCAGCCAAAAAGAAAAATAATTTAAAATATCCCCAAATAAAATTCTCTTATATGATGACAAAAGATAATATTTCTGAATTACCAGAAGTATTAACTTTAATGAAGAAGTTTAATATTAAAGAATTAGTTGCAACAAACCTTGATTATACTCCAACGTCTATTCAAGATGAATTAAAATTATTTGACTGTAGTAAAGTAAATACTAGTTATCAGGGTTATTTAGACAAAGCAAAGGTTGTCTCAAGAAAACTAGGTATAACGTTAAAAATATTCCCTATAAAAATGAGTGAGCAACCTATGTGTGAAGCAAGCCCCATTGATACTATCTTTATTACTGTCAATGGCGATGTTAGCCCATGTGTTTATCTAAATTTGCCAGTAAAAGGAAATATTAAACGGATATTTTGTGATAAATATGAGGAGATAAAAAAACTATCCTTTGGCAATATTGATAGTGATGAGCTTTCTGATATATGGGAAAGCAAGGCTTATAAAGAATTTAGAGATTCTTTTAATAATCGTATTATTGCTTCAGAAAGGATTTTACCTATGGAGTTGACTATGGCTGCCTTAGGTGAATACGGCAAAAAATATGAAAATATGCTAAAAAAATATCCCCTACCAAATGTTTGTAGAAGTTGTTATAAGGCTTATGGTGTGTGAAAAAAAATCATAAGAGTTTTCGTTTGTAATAGCTTGAGTATAAACTAGCAGCTGTATTATGACCTAGAACCCTATCCTTTGCTATAAAGGTTGTTACAGGGGCTTTAGAGTATTTTGTAAATAGTATGTCATGCCCCACACAAAGACCTACAATAATATTTAAATTAGTTTTTTCATCATTTAAGATTTGGGCTTGTGCAATTGGATTGCAAGTAACTTCTACACTATCTGGTCTTATATTGGGTAGCCCATATGCTTTTTTCTCAAAACCACAACTTTTGCAGCAGATGGAAACAACAGAAAAATTTTTTGACAATATTTTTTGTAGGGTATTTGCTTCCTCAATTAAGCCAACACACATTGCTATCCCAATTTTTTTATAATCCATACCCTTAGAAAAGGATATAATTTCTTCTAATCTTGTCCATTTCATATAGTGTTCAGCTTCAATCCTTGTAGCTACTTTTAAAATTTTCTCATTTTCTTGATTTTTATATTCATTTGCAGAGGATTCTTTATATTTTGTAAAATCATAACCTTTGGCGCATTTCATCCCTTGACGACATGAGCGTTTTTTACAACTAGAGCAATCTATCACTGTTATGCCTCCTTGTTGTGCTATATTAGCTAAATTTTCTTAAGTAATAATAATGGTTTTTATAATGTATTTTTTCTATCATATTTTGTTTAATTAGTTTTTCAACAACTTGATAGCTGTCATTGTTCCTGTTTAGCAATTGTACTACTGCATCTTCTCGCATAGGGTGCACTGCGGTTATGCTTAATAAATCACTTTCACTATTGCCTGCCGAAAAGAATGAATCACCCTCATAGTAGGTAAGTTGTGCTGCTGAAGGGATTATTTTAGATAAAGTATAAAAACCCTGCAACAACACTTTTTGTTCTGGTGGTTCTACAGTTTTTACTGCTGGCGGTCTTATTGGGATAGATAAATAGGCAGTATCAGGTTTTAATTCATTCAAATACTTTGCTAATGCTATAAAGTCCTCGTCTTTATCGTTGATCCCTTTGATTACCATTGTTTCTGTAGATAGATGTCCAGAAAAACTACATCTAAAGGTTTTAATACCTTCTAATATGCTATAAAAATTTAATGCCTTATAAGGCCTATTTATTGTACGCCATTTATTTTTATCTACACTATCTATTTTTACAGATATATAATCTGCCTTTGATAAATCACCACGAACATCAGGTTGATCAATTAATGATGCATTGGTAATAACAGCAATAGGGATATTAAACACTTTAAGCTTTTCAATTAATATTCCAATATTGATATCTAAGGTAGGTTCACCATCAGGAACAATTGTTAAGTAATCAGGGAACTTATCTTTATTATGAATGTTAGATAAAAGATTTTTTACTTCACTAACAAGTTTTTCTGGTTTATAGAAGGCCTCTCTCTTATTTTGCATCTTTATAGTTTTTCCAATTTGACAATAAATACAAGCGTATGTACAGATCTTGTAGGGTATATTATTAATGCCAAGGCTTTTGCCTAATCTACGTGAAGGAACAGGTCCATATACATTTGTCATAATTATATAAATAGTAGTTATGTGTATAGAAACATTAACTATATTTTTTATTTTTTACTAATTCAGCGATTTTTTTGGCAAATTCATCAAAGGGAGGATAATCTAATTCTTCAATGTTACCACTGTCAGCGTATTCACTAAATTTGGGATTTAGAGGTAGTTTAATACCTGTTTCACAGTCCGTTAATTCTTTCATTTTCTCTATTTTGCTAGAACCAAAGATATTTATTTTCTCATCGGATCCTTTTTGTTCAAAATAACTCATATTTTCAACTAATGCTATTATTGATTTATTTAGTTTTCCTACCATATTAACAGCTTTTCTTACAATCATATTAGCTAGATCTTGTGGTGTAAAAACCATAACAACGCCATCGATTGGAGGTGTTTGAAGTACTGTTAATGACGCATCAGAAGTGCCAGGTGGTAGATCAATAATGAGGTAGTCAAGCTTTCCCCAAAGCACATCATTAAAAAACTGTGTAATTACATTAGAGATCAAAGGCCCCCTCCAAATGACGGCATCATCTTCTTCAGGTAAAAGTAGATTTGTAGACATTATTTTTATATCATTTTTGCTGAATGCCGGCAATATTGCCTTTTCAAGTACCCTTGTTTTGTTACCTTTTATACCAAACATTTTAGGGATGCTTGGTCCAGTTATATCGGCATCTAACAAACCAACATTATATCCATTTCTCTTAAGATATACAGTAAGTAAACCGCTTACAAAAGATTTGCCGACACCACCTTTGCCACTCATAACTGCGATATAGTGCTTTATACTATTTAATTCCTTTGCTTGTTTACTATTTAATTCAACATCCACATCTATATTGTTTTTTTTCATATATGATTCTATATCTTTTTTTAAAAAATCTAGGCTTTCTTTTTCAGTAATTGGTAAATCAATTACTGCCTTTATTTTTCCATCTTTATTATCTACACTTCTAAGCCCGTTAATGTTCTTTAATGTGTAATCTGTAAGCAAGGGAAAGTTTTCTAAAATGTTATAAACTTTATCTAACGATAATTTTTGCATATTAATTTGCCTCCAACAAACAATTTTGAACTTATGTTATTTATATTATTAAAATAATTATTTTTGTCAATATTTTATAATTAAATATTGACTTTAGAAAGGTTTATAACTATTGCTTTAGAAAGTCAATATGCTAAAAGGAGTAAATGTGAAGTTAAATAATATTGTAAAGAATTTGGAGCAGCTTAAAACCCTCTGCAGAGGCGACATCCTAACAATGACAACCCTAGCAGGTAGTGGTCACCCTGGTGGTTCAATGTCTATCATTGATATGCTTTTAGCTATTTACAACTATGCTAATATCTCACTAGATAATCTATATTCCTTAGATAGGGATAGGGTAATAGTATCTAATGGACATACATCCCCTGCAGTCTATTCAGTTCTTGCTAGATGTGGTTTTTTTAATATAGAGGATGTATTTCTTGGTTTTAGAAAGACAGGTAGTATTTTTGAAGGCCATATTGAAAGGGTAGTCCCTGGTATTGAGTGGTCAACAGGTAACTTGGGACAAGGCTTATCAGCTTCAGCAGGTTTTGCTGTAGCAGGGAAATTATTAGATAAAGCCTTTAATATATATGTCATTATGGGAGATGGAGAGAATCAAAAGGGACAAATCATTGAGGCAAGAAGATTTATTAAAAAATATAACTTTAATAACATAACAGCCTTTATCGATTACAACCATCTACAGATTAGTGGCAATATAGAGGATATTATGCCCCAAGATATAAAGGCAGAATATATGGCTACAGGCTGGCATATAATAGAGATTGATGGGCATAACCTTAATGAGATATTTAATGCATTAGAAGAGTCAAAAAGAGTAGATAAACCAGTAGCAATTATAGCGCACACAACTATGGGCAAAGGAGTCTCCTTTATGGAGAACAAAGAGGTTTATCACGGTAAGCCCTTAAGTGAGGAAGAATATTTTAAAGCAGTTAAAGAATTGAATCTAGATATAGACTATGAAAGGTATAAAAGACTAAGAGAGGAAAAGCAGTATAATAAATTAAATAAAAAGAGAAAAGAGAAAATAAAAGGGTCTACAGTTAATATAGATGTAGGCTCTTCTATTATCTATAATAAAGACAAAAAGATTGATAACCGCTCAGCCTTTGGCAATGCTTTGTATGATGTAGTAAAGCTAAACTATAAGAAAAATACACCCATTGTCGTATTTGATTGTGACCTAGCTAGCTCTGTAAAGACAGATAAAGTCAAAAAAGAATTCACAGATATATTCTTTGAATCAGGTATCCAAGAGCACCACACTTCAACAACAGCAGGAGCTACCAGTATAAATGGTGTAGTATCTGTATTTGCAGACTTTGGTGTATTTGGAATTGATGAGACCTATAACCAGATGAGATTAAATGATATAAATAATACGAATCTAAAGGTTGTTACAACCCATGTAGGAGCCGATGTAGGTGAAGATGGAAAAACCCATCAATGTATAGATTATATAGGTGCCTTTAGAAATCTATATAATGTTAGAATAATTATACCAGCAGATGCCAATCAAACAGATAAGGCCTTTAGATATATGATTAAAAGAGAGGGTAACTACC
>JAXHVM010000013.1 GCA_034189185.1 Deferribacterota bacterium | reverse complement strand
TATGGGAAAGAATACGAATTAAAACCCATTAAAACAACCTCGTTAGAAAAAATAGCCTTTTTCCTAAGTGATCCAAATATTATTGTACTATTATTATTAGCAGGGATATTGGCTATCTTCCTTGAAATTAAGATGCCAGGAACGTTTATATTTGCAGCTTTGGGCATTACTTGTATTATATTATTTTTAATTGGTATTAGTATAATTCCAATAAATTATTTGGCTTTGCTTTTAATTTTAGCTGGTATTGCACTAGTAATTGCAGAGGTTTTTATCCCATCTTTTGGCCTTTTAACATTGTCAGCTATTATAGCTTTAGCATCAGGTTTATATCTATTTTTTGAGAGAGAAGGTACTATGGGTTTGAGAGTCTCAATGCCTCTAATCATAATTATTATATCAATTTTTGTTATAACTATTTTGTCAATTGGATTTTTAGTTTTCAGGGATATGAGAAAGAGATCAGTTGTTGGATTGGAGAAATTTATTGGCAAAAGAGCAAAAGTTATTAAATGGTCTGATGGCAGAGGTAAGGTTATGATAGATGGTGAGATATGGGATGCTATAGGTAAAAATCAGGATTTAAATTATAATAAAGACGACATCGTTAATATTGTTGATTTTAAGGATATGTATCTTATTGTTGAATGAGTATGCCTATAAATAATAAAAGTTAATCTTATTTTAGTTAAGCAATTTTTTATATTTTTATTTTTTCTGATAAATATCGGCTATATCTAGCTTTTTCAAATTTCTGCTACCACATTCGCTACATACCGAAGGTGTATATATCCACCATATAATTGATAGAATCAAAGCTGGTATACCTATAAAGGTTCCTATTATAGGCATAAAAAATATTAATAATGACAGAGCTAGAAAAAGCCCTGGTTTATAGGTGATTTTTTCTGTACTAACTACTTTTTTACAATTCTCACACCATCTGTGTGCCATAGATAATATACTAAAATATTTATTCTTAATGTCTAGTTAATTCTGTAATTTAGTTATGATTATTTTATTAATATTATTTAGGGGTTTACAAATAAACTCATTTTGTTATCATCAATAAACACTGCTCATTAAGGCTAAATGTATATAGTCGTCAGTAATAAATAAAAGGATATAAAAATTAGTGATATAACAATAAGATTGCCAAAACTTAATGATTCATATGGTATATGGGAATTAATTAAAAATTCTAAACCCCTTGATTTAAATTCTAAGTATTCTTATATGCTTTTTTGTACTCATTTTAGGAAAACCTCTGTTGTTGCTTTAAATGATGTGGGTAAAGTTATTGGATTTGTGTCAGGATATAGACCACCTGTAAAAGAAGACGCTCTTTTTGTTTGGCAAGTTGCAGTTGATGCTTCTATGAGGGGTAGAAGCCTTGCCCCAAAAATTATAGATAATATATTAAATAGATCATATAATAGGGATATAAAGTTTATACATGCAACAGTTACACCTTCAAATAAAGCTTCAGAGAGATTATTTAGAAAGTTAGCTGAAATCTATAATACTAAGTGTAGAACCTCTCTTTATTTCAAGGGCAAGTATTTTGGTTCCAATGGTATTCATGAAGATGAATATCTCTTTAATATAGGCCCTATAAGATAAATAATTATTAAAAATTTAGGGGGTAAATTATGGAACATAGTTCAAAAAAAATTGGAGAATCAGGTATGAGAGTATTTAACAATCTAGAATCAGAGGTGAGGGGATATATACGTTCATTTCCAACTATATTTGAGAAATCTAAGGGTGCTTTTTTATACGATCAACAGGATAATAAATTTATTGATTTTTTTGCTGGTGCTGGGACTTTGAATTATGGGCACAACAATGATAGAATATCAAAGGCTATTATCGAATATGTTCAAAATGATGGTGTTCTCCATGGCTTAGATCTTGCAACAACAGCTAAAAAGAACTTTCTCAACAAATTTTATGAAACAATTTTATCACCAAGAAACCTTGAATATAAGATACAATTTACAGGCCCAACTGGTACAAATGCAGTTGAAACTGCTATTAAGATAGCAAGGATGGTAAAAGGGCGCTCTAATATTGTAGCCTTTACAAATGCATTTCATGGTTTAACTATGGGCTCGCTTGCTTTAACTGGAAATGCCTTTTATAGAGATGAGGCCTATATTAGTAGGACTAATGTATCATTTATGCCTTTTGATGGTTATTTTGGTAAAGATATAAACACAGTTGACTACATAAGGAAGTTTCTTGAGGATCCAAGTAGTGGCCTTGATTTGCCGGCAGCTTTTATATTGGAAACGGTACAAGCTGAGGGTGGTGTTAATGTAGCTACTCCTGAATGGTTGGCTGGAATTGAAAGTCTATGCAGAGAGTTTGATATCTTATTGATAATAGATGATATACAGGTGGGAAATGGCAGAACAGGTGATTTCTTTAGTTTTGAGGAATCTGGTATAACACCGGATATTGTTACCTTATCTAAGGCTATTGGTGCTGGATTACCTCTTGCACTGGTTTTAATGAGGCCTGAGCTTGATCAGTGGAAACCAGGTGAGCACACAGGTACTTTTAGAGGGAATAATTTAGCCTTTGTTGCCTCAACTGCAGCACTGTCTTATTGGGATAATGATGATTTAAGTAAAGCTGTTAAATTAAAGTCAAAGATTTTAGAAAAGAGGTTAAATGATATTGCCCAAAAGTATCCTTCTGCTAATGCAAAAGTTAGAGGAAGAGGTATGATATACGGTCTTGAGCTGCCAGAGAGGAATTTTGCATCTGAGGTATCAACAAAATGCTTTGAAAAGGGTTTAGTGATTGAATTGGCAGGAGCCTACAATCAAATAATGAAATTTTTGCCTCCTCTTATAATAGAGGATAATATATTAGAAGAGGGCTTAAATATAGTTGATGAAAGCATAGGTGAATTAATTGAAGAAAAAGAGAAAAAAATGAGAGGTGAGTTTTAATGATTGTAAAACATGTAAATGACATCAAAGGAACAGAAGATGAAATTTATGCTAAGAAAGGTACTTGGTTAAGTAGGAGATTTTTATTAAAAAAGGATGGTCTAGGTTTTTCATTTCATGAAACAATCATTTTTGCAGGCACAGAAACATTGATTTGGTATAAAAACCATTATGAAGCAGTATATTGTGTGGGTGGTGAAGGTGAAATAGAGGATTTAGCAACGGGGAAAGTTTATCCTATAAATGATGGAACAATGTATGCCTTAAATAACCATGACAAACACTTGCTTAGAGCAACAACTAGTGATTTGAGGTTAATCTGTGTTTTTAACCCACCACTTGTTGGAAGAGAAGATCACGATGAGGACGGCAGTTATCCATTATTAGAGGAGTAGTGCTTATAAGTTATTGCATATTCAAGGTAATTTATTAATTTATAAAATATGCTTAATTTGGTTTATGCTGCTAAAGACGGTTCTATAATAGATGAACCAAGTTATTATACTGTTGCAACTACTGCCGAATTTGATTTCGTTCCCCCAGAAAATGATTATATAGATATACCTAATACTAGTAAAATTTTCTATATACCTGATAGCATTCCTTTAGGTTATAATAAAAAGAGAATGCATATAGAGAATATAAAAAAGGGTAATTCACTATCGGCTTTTTTGCCACCTGGTTATTTAAGACTCTATTTGCCAGCTTATAAAAGAAAAGAAGGTAGTAAATATTTACCTTTTTATGCTTATTGCCATATAGCCGCCAAGGGTGATAAACTTGTTGTTCCTGCGATAAAGATTGATGATGATAGTAAATGGAACCCAGCAAACTATGATTTTACACCTAATTTTGTAAATGTTGTAAAGCCAGTATTGAAAAAGTTTGAAAACAATAAAATAGTTAATCAATTATCAAAATGTGCATTAGAATACGGATGTACTGCAGCTAAAAATTTTTTTCTTGGTCAATACGAGGCTCCAATCCCTACTTCTAACAGGTGTAATTGTTCATGTTTAGGCTGTATATCATTTAGTGATAGACATTTAGTTGTTCCTCATAATAGGCTTACTTTTACACCGACTGCTAAAGAGATTGTAGAAGTTGCTTTATATCACGGTGACAATGAAAAGGATACCTTAGTTAGTTTTGGACAAGGTTGTGAGGGCGATCCAATAATGGTGGTAGATGTGATATGTAAAGCTGTAAAAGAAATAAAAGCTAAGAATAAAAATATAACAATTAATTTTAACTCAAATTGTTCAAAGCCAGAAAAGATTAAACAATTGATTGATGCTGGTATTGATAGTATTAGGGTTACTCTATTTAGTGCAGATAATTATTTATATAATGTATACCATAAACCTGCTGATTATAGCTTTGAAGATGTTTTAAAATCTTTAGATATTATGAGTAATAGTGATGTATTTTTGAGTTTAAATCTATTAGTTTTTCCTGGAATAACTGATAGATTAGAAGAGATTAAAGCTTTAGAAAAGCTTCTGGATAATTATAGAATAGATTTGATTCAGTGGAGGAATTTAAATATAGATAAATATTTGCTCTTTGATAATATTAAATTAAAAAAAGATGAGATATTGGGCCTAAAAAATCTCTTAAAAAGGCTTAAGAGAAAGTATAAGCATTTGCAACATGGTTATTTTAACAGGCCTAAATCACAGTTTTATAAAGAATTATATAAACTTAGCCTATAGATGAAAAGCCTGCCCTCTACCTTATATAAAGGTAAAAAATTAGTATACACCTCTGATAGTTCAATTACTTTCTATAGTTTGGACTATAATGAAGCCTATCGTGCTAAATCAATTGGGGCATTTACTGAGAGTTTACATAAATTTGTTAGAGCCTCGCGGGTTGAAGATCTTATAAGAGAAAAAGATGTATTATTATTAGATATGTTTCTTGGTGCTGGTTATAATCTTGCAGTATTGTTGTATTATATTTTAAAAATACCTCAGAGAAAAAGGTTGTTCATTGTATCTATTGAAAAAGATGCCTCTCTTTTGGAGATAATAAAGAAAAGCTATTTTTTATGGCCCTATGAGGGTTTTGATCTTTTACGAAAATTAATTACCCAAAAAAAGCATGAAAATATTTACCTAGAATTGTACATACAAGATATATGTGATTTTATTAAAAATTGTAATTTAACTTTTGATATTATATTTTTTGATCCCTTTAGTAGTAAAAATAATCCTGGGTTATGGTATTATAACATGTATAGAATTTTATATAGTTTATTAAATGTTAGAGGAAAAGTTGTGACCTATGCATCGTCTAAGAAAATTATAGAAGATTTTGAAAAAGCTGGTTTTAAAGCTTTTTCAATGCCTAAAATAGATGGGAGTTTTTCAGAAAGCTCTATTTTTGTAAAAGCTTAGTTAATTTGTCTAAAAATAGATAAAAATATTGTATTTTGTAAAAAATTATATACATTAACGTTGCTAAAATTATTATATATGAGGTTTATTATGGATAAAAAAGATTTCCTATCAAAACAGGTAAGGCATTTTGATATAAAGAGAACTAGTTGTGTAAATATAGTTGAGCAATTTAAAGATATGTCTTTCCAGGCTAGAAATCTATTTAATGCTGCTAGTATATATGGGGATATGTTAAAGGATGATGATTGTACGGTTATTTTAACCCTAGCTGGTTCAATCTTTAGTGCTGGTTTGAAAAAAGTTGTATATGATATGATTAATTATAATATGGTTGATATTATTGTTTCTACTGGGGCAATAATTGTGGATCAAGATTTCTTTGAAGCTCTTGGACATAAACATTATATTGGTAGCCCCGACGTTGATGATAAAGAACTTCTAAGAAATTATATTGATAGAATATATGATACATATATAGACGAAGAGGAACTTAGGGATTGTGATTTAACAATTAAAAAAATTGCTGATAAAATGCCACCTGGGGTTTATTCATCAAGACAATTTATAAATTATATGGGGAGATATCTTGAGGAGAATAACTTAAGTGGTGATTCAGTGGTAAGAATTGCCTATGAAAAGGATGTACCAATTTTTGTACCTGCTTTTTCTGATTGTAGTGCAGGTTTTGGCTTAATATTTCATCAATATGAAAGGGATAAAGAGAATTTAGAGAAAGTGTCTATAGATTCAGTTAAAGATTTTTTAGAGTTGACGAAGTTAAAAATGGCTTCTAAAGAAACAGGTTTGTTTATGGTTTCAGGTGGTGTTCCTAAAAATTTTGCCCAAGATGTAACAGTTGCCTGTGATATCCTTGAGGGTAAAGTAAATCTCCATAAATATGCTATTCAGATAACTGTTGCTGATGAAAGGGATGGGGGTTTATCAGGTTCTACATTGAAAGAGGCCCATTCCTGGGGGAAGGTTGATATAAAGAGGCAGCAGATGGTATTTGCAGAGGCAACTATAGCGTTGCCGCTTATAGTATCCTATGTTTATGAAAAAGGTTTTTATAAAAAAAGAGAAATGAAATGCTTAAATAAGGAATTGGAGGAGGTGAAGAGGTGATTCCAAATAGAGTCTTTTTAACAAAGGGTTTAGGTATACATAAAGATTATTTATCCTCTTTTGAGTTGGCTTTAAGATCGGCTGGGATAGAAATTTGTAATCTAGTATATGTATCAAGTATTTTGCCACCAAATTGCAAGATTATATCCAGAGAGGCTGGTGTAAAAGAATTGGTTCCTGGACAGATAACATATTGTGTTATGTCGAAAAACGCTACAAATGAGCCAAGTAGATTAATATCATCATCTATTGGTATTGCTATTCCAAAGGATAGAAATAACTATGGTTATATATCTGAACACCATGGTTATGGTGAAGTAGCTAAAAAATCATCTGATTATGCTGAAGATTTAGCGGCAACAATGCTTGCAACAACCCTTGGTATCCCCTTTGATGTTGATGTAGCATGGGATGAGAGAAAGCAAATTTATGAGGCAAGTAATCATATTTTTAGAACTAAAAGTGTTTGCCAATCAGCAGAGGGTAACAAGAATGGGTTATGGACATTTGTAATAGCTGCTGCAGTATTTTTAATGGATTAGGTTTTAAGAATGGAAGATTTTAATAATTTCTGCGGACTAGAAAGCAAATTTAGTGAATATACTACTTCTAATATTGTAATTCTACCTGTCCCATATGAAAAGACAACTTCATGGGCAAAGGGAACTGCGAAAGCACCAGAGGCAATTATTGAAGCCTCAAAAAATATGGAACTCTATTGTATTGAGACAGAATCTGAGGTTTATAGAAAAGGGATATTTACATCAGAGCCTCTATGTTGTGAAGAGCCCAATAGTCTTTTTATTCAGCTAGATAAAAGGGTTAAAGATTACTATAAAGATAATAAATATGTAGTTTCTATTGGCGGCGAACATACTATCACAGCTGGATTGGTAAAGTCATATAATGAGTTGTATGATAATTTATCAGTTGTTATATTTGATGCCCACACCGATTTAAGGGATGAATATGAAGGTGAGAAGTTTAGCCATGCATGCGTATCAAAGAGGATTTTAGATTATGGTATTAGACCTTTACAAATAGGTATTAGGAGTATGGATTTATCGGAAAAAACAAATATTGATGATAATTATATATATTATGCAAAGAATATAAAGTGCGAAGATAGCTCTAAATGGCTTGATAACTTAATTGGTAGATTAAAAGAGAACGTTTATATTTCAATTGATTTAGATGTGTTAGACCCTTCTGAGATGCCTTCCGTTGGCACTCCTGAGCCTGGAGGGTTGGGCTGGTATGACATAATTGAGATAATTAGAAGAATAGCTTCTTCTAGAAAGATTATCTCTTTTGATGTTGTTGAGCTATGTCCCAATGAGCTATTATTTTCTAATTTCACAGCAGCAAAACTAATTTATACTACCCTGTCATATATTAATAAATAATATGAGAAGTAATATAAATATTCGATATGCTACAGAAAAAGATTTAGGTATAATATTAGGTTTTATCAGAAAAATTGCTCGTTATGAAAGATTGGAAAAAGAGGTTGAAGCAACAGAAGAGTCTCTAAAGGAGGCTATTTTTCAAAAGAGATATGCCAAGGTAATAATTGCTGAATATAATAAAAGGGATGTTGCTTTTGCTGTTTTTTTCTATACCTTTTCTACATTTACCTCTAGACCAACCCTCTATATAGAGGATATCTATGTTGATGAAGATTGTAGAAGATTAGGTATTGGTTATGAAATTTTTAGATTTTTGGCTGGTTTGGCAAAGAAAGAGAATTGCAGTCGAATGGAATTGTCAGCTTTAAAGTGGAATAGCCCTGCAATAAATTTTTATAAAAAATTAGGTGGTACCATTCTTAGTGAATGGGTACAATTTAGATTTGATGAGTCAGTTTTAAATAAGTTGACCGAAAATATTTAACTTGTAATATTATAATGAAAAAATATATTTAGATGGACTTGTTTTTAAATAATTATCCTTGATTTTGGCAAAGTTTTGTGATATGTAGCTTATCTTAAGTAAAAAAAGTAATAAATACACACACCAGAAAGATAGATTGTAACTAGTGTCCTTAATAAATAAAGGATGTTGCAATTTGCTGGTGGAGGTAAAAACAAAATTGGAGGAAATATGACTTACATTAATATGAAAAGTTTATTGGAAGCAGGCATGCATTTTGGTCACCAGACAAGAAGGTGGGATCCTAAGATGGGACCTTATGTATTTGGTAAGAAGAATGGAATATATATAATAGATTTACAAAAAACAGTTGAATGTTTTAATAAAGCCTATGAATTTGTAAGAGATTCTTCAAGAAATGGTGCAGTTGTACTTTTTGTTGGGACAAAAAAACAAGCAAGTGATGCAATAAGAGAAGCGGCAACAAGATGTGAATCTCCATATGTAAGCGAAAGATGGTTAGGTGGGATGTTAACAAATTTTAATACTATTATAACAAGAGTTAAAAGGCTAAATGAGTTAGAAGAGATGATTAATAGTGGATTTATAAATAATTACGGAAAAAAAGAGGCAGCCTCATTGAGAAGGGAATATAATAAATTGAAAAAGAACTTATATGGAATCAAGGACATGAACAGGTTGCCTGATATTTTATTTATTATAGACATTAAAAGAGAATATATAGCTCTAAATGAAGCAAGTTCATTGGGCATCCCGGTTGTTGCAGTTGTTGATACCAACTGCAATCCTGAGCTTGTAGATTTTCCAATACCAGGAAATGATGATGCAATTAGAGCTTGTCAGTTAGTAGCTGAGAAAATAGCAGATGCTGTTTTAGAGGGTAAACAATTAAGAGATCAAGAGATGGTAGAAGAAGATGTTGAAGGTGATTTATCTAAAGTTGAGGATCAGAAAGAGGATATCCCAGTGGATGAGATAATAGATAATAATAATGATAATTCAATGGAGGATTTTTAATGGCAAATATAAGTGCTTCACAAGTTAAGGAATTAAGAGAAAAAACTGGCGCAGGTATGATGGATTGTAAAAAAGCTTTAGAGAAAACAAATGGGGATATTGAAGAGGCAGTAAATTATTTAAAAGTAAAGGGTTTATCTGATGCAGAAAAGAAATCTTCGAGGGAAACAAAAGAAGGATTAGTTGAAAGTTATATCCACGCTGGTGGTAAAATAGGTGTGCTTGTAGAAGTTAATTGTGAGACAGATTTTGTGGCAAAAAATGAAGAATTTAGAGATCTTGTTAGAGATATTGCAATGCATATATGCGCTAGCTCACCAATGTATATATCAGATAATGAGATATCTGAGGATGTTATAGAAAAAGAAAAAAAGATATATATAGAGAGAGCAAAGGAATCTGGTAAACCAGATCACATAATACCTAAAATAGTAGAAGGTCAGATCGAAAAGTATAAGAAATCTATCTGTTTGCTAACTCAGAATTTTGTTAAAGATCCTGAGATTACTGTTGAGGAACTTATTAAGAAAAATATAGCTAAGTTTGGAGAAAATATAAACGTTAGGCGATTTGCTAGGTTTGCTTTAGGTGAATAATTAACACCCTTTTAACCAAAAGTAATCATAGGGTTTAGCTGTAAGCTCAATATAGCTATTAGAAGACTGAATTTCTTTGTTATCTAATATATTCAACCACTTATTAGATGGGTTGGGTATGTTTTTTAATGGTATATTTATTTTAGTATTACTATTAGTTATATTATATACACAAATAATATTGCTTGAACTATTATATCTTATTAATATGAAAAAATCTTTTGATAGATTTAGAATTTTCTGTTCATTATTAGGATGAAACAAGGGTTCATTTCGCCTAATAGTTAGTAGTTTTTCTAGATTATTAAATATCAAATTTGTTACACTTCCCTTACTTTCTATTTTATTAATAAGGGCTTGTTCGTCTAGTACTTTTCTGTTAATACTTCTTGTTTCCTTTTCAATTAATACTGCTTCAGAATCATTTTTAGAACCAAATAAACCATGTATATATATGCCAGGTATACCCCTAAATGAAAGTGCTATTGCTCGTGATGAAAGATATCTTTTTATTTGAGTATTTGTATCCTCCTTATTGTTTTCATTATTAAGAGCGCTATACCATGTTATGTTTAATTCATAAGGAGCTTCTTTATCGTTGTAATCTTTTCTATATGATATATAACCACCATGTTCCAAAGTTTTTAAAACCAAAAAATTAATATCATTTTCATTTAATATTTCATTTACAGGAAAAAGACCAACACCATCATGAGTATCTAATATATTAAAATAAGTTGCTTCATCAGAGGGAAAATCTAAGTTTATAGCCCAGTTCGTTAGCTTGGTAGAATCTTCTTTTAAATAAGTGTATAAAACTAAAGGAGGTAGTGGAAAGTTGTATACCATATGGGCTTCATCATATCCATTTCCAAAGTATTTGATATTATCTTCATGAGGAACATTTGTTTCTGTTATAATTAATACATATGGTGCGGCTATTTCTAATATTAGCCTTATAAGTTTTATTATTATATGGGTTTGCTTTAAGTGTGTACAATTTGTGCCCAATGTCTCCCACAAATATGTGACTGCATCTAACCTAATTATATCTGCACCATTTCTAATATAGTATAATAATGTGTTAATCATTTTCATTAATACATCTACATTTTTATAATTTAGATCAATTTGGTCACTACTAAATGTAGTCCAAACTAATTTAATTCCCTCAATTGTTGCAAATTCAGTAAATAAATCACTTGTTCTAGGCCTTACTATTAATTTTAACTGTTCATCTGATAAGATGTTTTTTGTAGAAAATTGGGTGAAAAAATATTTATAAAAAGGGTGTCCGTTTAAGTATTCTTGGAACCACTTACTCTTTGATGAAACATGGTTCATAACAAAGTCAAACATTAAATTGAAATTATTATTTAATTTATATATATCTCTCCAAGTTCCCAAATCTGGATTGACATGTTTAAAATCTGTGATTGCAAAACCCCTGTCTGATGAATAAGGGAAAAATGGTAGAATATGAATTGTACTATATATATCTTTTAAATAGTTGTCTGCAAAAGTGCATATTGTTGATAAAGGATTTTTATCTTTGCTAACAATTATATCACCATATGTTATCAGGATAATATCTTTTTCAGAAAATAGTTTGCTTTTATCAAAATTTGCTTCAAATTCTTCTAATTCATCGCTTTTATATGCAAAGTGTACCTTTAAAAGCCTAATGAGTTCATATATATATTTATTTGCAATTTTACTACCATATAATATTGATAGATAATTAATCATTTTATTTACTATTTTTGGAGAGATTTCAGGAATTTTTTTTCTATAATTGGGAAAATCTAAGAAATATTTTGGTTTATACATTATTAGTAAAACTGCTTAAACACTCAGTTTGTGAATTATATATTTTTAGAATTTTATCTAAGTGGGTTATACTTAAAACTTCTTTAATGTTATCAGAAATATTACACAATCTGACATCACCATTGTGTGTTCTACACACTGATATCTTAGAGACAATAGCTCCAAGACCACTTGAGTCTATAAGTTTAGTGTTTTTAAAATCTATTATCAATTTATATATATTACGTGAGATATAATTAGCAATAATTTCTTTTAGTTCATTTGAAACACTTGCATCTAACCTAGAAGGTGGATATATAATTACAACACCTTTTTTTTCTTCCGTTAGAAATAAGCCTTTACTTTCCATATGTATTTATTATATGAATATGATTATAAAATCAATAGCAATGTTAGATTTATTGAGATCAGCTAAATCGTTTAATAGTTATATATTAGTTTTATTATCGGCATTTTTGCTCTGTTTATCAATGCCTGGATATTCAATTAGTCCAGTTGCTTTTATTGCTCTAACTCCTTTATTTTATGCAATAAAAAGCGATTATTCTAAGCTATATTTAAAAATTTATATATTTTCTATTATATTCTATTGTATTTCTTTGAGGTGGCTTTTAACAACAATTAGTTATTATGGTGGAGCACCGGTATATATAAGCGTTATTATATTATTGTTATTTTCTTCATACTTGAGTATTTATTGGTTAATTTTCATATATTTTTTTAAAAAAATTGATAACCCTTTGGTTCTTGCTGTCATATTTGTAAGTCTCGAGATTATCAGGGGCAGCTTTTTATCAGGTTTTCCTTGGTTAAATTTAGCACAAAGCCAGTATAATAATATATATATACTAAAAATATCCTCATTGATAGGCGAATATGGTTTAAGTTTTATAATTATATTAACTAATTTATTATTATTTAAATATTTTTATAATAAACAATTAAAATATTTATTTATATCAGTTTTAATTGTGATAATATCTATTTTTATTGGTTTTATTTTGATTAAAATTAATCCTATAATAAACAGTAATTTAAAGGTTACAGTCGTTCAACCGTCATATGAACAAAAGCTTAAATGGGATATCTATTCACAAAATAGGATAATTAATTATGTAAAATCACTTTTAGATAAAGCTTATAGGGAACATAGCAATTTGGTTGTTTTACCTGAGGCAGTATTTCCAACTTTTTTTAATGCTAATGAAGGATTAGAAGCATATATTAAAAGCCTTTCCTATAACAAACCCTTGGTCTTTGGAAATATTAGAGTTGAAGAAAGAAAGGGAAAATACAAATATTTTAATAGCGTATATTATGTGAATAAGGGAGAGATAAGTATATATGATAAAATTCATTTGGTGCCCTTTGGTGAATTTTTCCCTTTAAAAGATATCTTCAAGCCAATTAAATACTATTTTTTTGGGGATAGTGATGCTTTTACAAAAGGTAAAGAATATAAGATTTTTAACATTGATAATAAAAATTTTGCCTCATTAATTTGTTATGAGGGAGCCTTTACAAATTTAGTGCAAAAATTTATTGAGAAAAATCCAACTTTTTTAATAATTAATACAAATGATAGCTGGTTTGGTGATTCAATTGGAAGGATACAACATTTAGCTATTGCTAAGATTAGGGCTGCTGAAACATCAAAATATATAATAAGGGCTGCTCAGTCAGGTGTATCTGCATGTATAGATCCTAATGGAAAGATTGAAAGTTTTATGTCAATTAATGAAGAGGGTTATTTTAATTGTGAAATAAAGAAGGCAAGATATAATTCGGTATTTAATTATTTTCAATACACTTGGTTGCTTTTAATAATAATTATTATTGCAATAAAATATACAAAAGATTATATAGATTATAAGCAGTAAATTAAAAAAATAGAGGTTGCTAATGTTTGGTTTAGGTACACAAGAGTTAATAATAATATTGGTAATAATAATGATAATTTTTGGAGCAGGAAAACTACCGCAAATAGGGGAAGGACTTGGTAAGGCTATAAAAAACTTTAAGAAGGCAACAAATGATGCAGAAAATGCAATAGATATAACCCCAGATAGTGATAAAAAAGAAAAGGAGGAAAAAGAAAAAGAGAATAAATAATAATTTAAATAGGTATTTTTTATATATTTATTTATCTATTTAATAAATGAATGATCTATATTTTGGCAGGTATATCAGTAGGGAATCATTAATACATAAATTTCACCCGCTATTTAAGTTTTCATTTTTTTTAATATTTATTATTGTTATTAACAACACTGATAGCACTAATAGTCTAGCTTTGTATACTTTATTTTTCTTAGTTTTACTCTCTCTATCAAAGATTAAATTAAGTGAGATATTATTAGTAGCTAAACCATTTTATGTTTTAATATTTTTCACCTTTATAATTCAACTAATCGGTTATAGTGATATTTATAATAATATACTTTTATGTTATAAATTTCTGATGATGATTTTAATATCAGCCTTGTTGTCAGTTACAATAAAACCACTAGATGTTGTTAAGGTGTTATATTTAGCTTTTAGACCATTAAAAATATTGCGTGTAGATGTAAAAGAGCTTGTCTTGTCATTATTAATTGCAATTAGGTTTATACCAATGCTTTTTGAGGAATTAAACAATATAAAGCTAGTAAACAACTTTAGGCCCTACGCTGTAAAAAATAGATTAGAGAGATTAAATTTAGTAAAAAGATATATAATGCCTTTAATCTTTAGAATTTTCTATTATAGCGAACAACTAACTCTCTCATTACCTGAAAATGGTGTCATTGGAGAAGTACTAAAACTTGATAGTCCAAAGTTTGTAGATTGTACTATTCTTTTTCTTCTAATAATATTCTTAGGTGGCATATTTGTTGTATAATAAGAAATGTGTTGTAGAGTATAATGGGAGTAATTTTTATGGTTGGCAAGTGCAGAAAAATGCAAGAACAGTACAATATGTATTAGAGCAAGTATTGGAGAGAATATACAAAAGGAAGATAAAAATATTTGGCGCAGGAAGGACTGACAGTGGGGTTCATGCAGAAGGGCAGGTCTTTAATTTTAAAAATGAAAAATATATAGAAAATGACAATCTTCTAGCTGGTTTGAATTCACTACTGCCTAATGATGTTGTTATAAAAAGTGTTGAGGATGTTATGCTAAATTTTCATGCTCAATATGATGCAAAATCTAAGGTATATAATTATAAAATTTATAATAATAAGATAAGGTCAGCCCTTTTATATGATAGAGTATGGTGGGTTAAAAGTGAATTGTCATTGAACTTGTTAGAATATTTGTTTAAAAAATTTATAGGTAAAAGAGATTTTAAGTATTTTTGTAAGGGTAGTAAATTTTATAGGAGCACTGAAAGAGAGATATACATGATAGAGATTTATATGAAAGATAAGATTATTAATATAGATATTGAGGCTAGTGGATTTTTAAGAAAAATGGTCAGGCTCATTGTAGGATCTGTTGTTAAAACAGCTGCAGGGGATAAAAACACTAATAACTTGCAAAAAGCTATTTACGCAGCACCATCACAGGGTTTATATCTAAAAAAAGTAGTATATTGAATAAATTGAACAATATTAGTTACAATCTTCTCCTGGTTTTATCTTAATCTTTGTTGTTAACTCTAAATATCTCTTTAGCCAATTAGCAAAAGCTTGATCAACTATCTCTAAATCTTTTTTATCTAATTTGTTTTTCAGTTCTTTCTCTTTAGCCTCTAATTCTCTTAATTTCTCTTTCTCATCACTATTTAGATATTCATGCTCATCTTTTAGTAATGTTAGCTCTTTTTTTATTTCCAAATATTCTTCACGCATATTAAACCCCTGTAATTATATTAATTTAAAATAAATCATAATTAATTGTTTGTCAAAGTAAAATATTTTCTAGCTAGATTTTAATTATTTTTTATATTTTTAACAATTGAACTTATACTCGATTAATAATATATAATTATTTATGAAAATAATTATCTTAGGTGCTGGTGAAGTAGGTTTTAATGTTGCAAAACAACTAATAAATGAAGGACGTAATGTTGTCCTTATCGAGAAAAATTTAGATAAGGTTAAGAGTGCAAATAATAGACTTGATTGTATGGTAATTTATGGCGATGGCACTGACTTAAATGTATTAAAAGATATCTCTATTGAAAAGGTTGACATATTCCTTGCCCTTACAGATTCTGATGAAGTAAACCTAATATCTTCTTTGATAATTGATAGTGAGTTTAATGTAAGTAAAGTGATAACACGTATAAAAAAGATAGCATATGAGAAAACTAAATTATTAAAGAAAAAGATTGGTGGTATAGATTATGTTGTTAATCCAGAGTTAGAGGCTGCAAATAATATTTTAAATGTTATAGAAGAGGGTGCAATTAGCGATGTATTTTTATTCAATAGAGATGTTCAAATGAGGTGCTTATATATTAAAAGCGAATCAATGTTAAAGGGAAAAAGTTTGAGGGAGCTTAAAGAATACTACAGTGGTAATTATATTGTAGCTGGGATTCAAAGAGGAGATAACATTATTATTCCCTCAGGGAAAACAAAAATTATTGAAGGGGATATGCTATATATTATAGGTGAAAGAAGGGATTTAGATCCTTTATTTATAAAAGGGGGTGTTTCTTTTAAGAGGCTAAAGAATGTCGTTATTGTTGGTGGAACAACTATTGGTGAGATAGTTATCTCTAAATTATTAAATTTAGATATAAATGTTAAATTAATTGATAAAGATTATGAAATCTGTAAGATATTCTCAGAAAAATATAGTAAATTGACTGTTATTAATGACAATATAACAAGCGAAGGGATATTTGAAGAAGAAAATCTAAAAGTTTTTGATCTTATTATAACTACAACAGAGAACGAGGAATTAAATATACTAAGTGCAATTTATGGTAAAACTGTGGGTATAAAAAGGGCAATTGCCTTGGTTGATAAACAGAACTATATCTCAATGTCAAATCAATTAGGGCTTGATGCTACAGTTAGCCCAAAGTCAAGCTCAGTAAATGCTATATTAAAGTACATAAGGCGAGGCCATATTAAAAGTATTTATACAATATTTAATGGGAAGGCTGAAGCCATTGAATATACAATCTCTAAAGATAGTGTTCTTGTTGGTAAATCTTTAAAGAGGCTTGATTTGCCAAGCTCTTCCCTTATTATTTCAATAAATAGGGGTAATAATAATTATATACCTGATGGAAATTTTGTTTTAAAAGAGGGTGATAATATTGTGATATTTGCAAAAAGAGAAGCTATAAATAGAATTGAAGATTTAATTTCATAGCATATGCATCCTAGATTAATATTTAAAATTTTATTAAAACTCCTTTTTGTACTCTCTATATTTATGGCTATGCCTGTGTTTGTTGCATTATATTATAGAGAATATATGTTTTTAAATTATTTTTTATTATTTTCTTTATCAATGTTTTGTTTGAGTATGATCTTATTATTTATATTAAGAAATGTTTCTGAGGAGTATTTAACGGTCAGAGACGGGTTTTTATTGGTTTTTTTATGTTGGTTGTTGATGTCAATTGTTGGGGCATTGCCGTATTTTTTATCAGGTAGCATATCAAATTTTTGTAATGCTTTTTTTGAATCTGTATCGGGATTTACAACAACTGGTGCCTCTATTCTGAATAATGTAGAAGATATGCCAAAATCTATACTCTTTTGGAGGTCTTTGACTCATTGGATAGGAGGTATGGGTATAATAGTCTTAACTGTTGCAATTTTGCCAATTTTAGGTGTTGGGGGGTTGCAGTTAGTAAAAGCAGAGCTGCCAGGACCAACTGTAGATAGATTAACACCTCGCATAAAGGATACAGCTAAGTTATTGTGGGCTATTTATGTAATTATTACATTTGTTGAGGTGTTCTTTTTAATGCTTGGGGGATTAAATTTTTTTGATTCCATAACACATTCCTTTTCAACGGTTGCTACTGGTGGTTTTTCAACAAAAAATAATAGTGTTGAAGGATTTAATTCTAGTTATATTGAATTAATTATTACTATTTTTATGATAGCAGCGGGCGTAAATTTTACTATTTATTATAGACTTATCTTATTTAGGTTTGAAAAAATTCTACTTAACACTGAGTTTAAAGCATATCTGTTAATTCTGTTTACCTGTTCAATATTTTTATTTTGTAATCTTTATTTTAGTACTTACCACAATATTTTTGATTCTTTAAGATATGCTTTTTTTCAAGCTGCAACAATTATGACAACTACAGGATTTAGCTCTTTTAATTATGAAGATTGGCCTTACTTTAGTCAAAGTATACTTTTTTTGTTGATGTTTATTGGTGCCTCATCTGGATCTACAGGTGGTGGCATTAAAGTAATAAGGATTATTACATTATTAAGGCAAGCAGTAAATGAGATGAAATTTATTATACATCCAAAGGGGGTTTTTGCTTTCAAGATTAATGGTATAGCTGTAAAAAAAGACATTGTTTATGCAATTTCTGCTTTTTGCTTTTTATATATTATAATTGCGATATTATTTACTGCTATAATTTCTACAGCTGGTGTTGACTTAAAAACGTCTTTAACCTCAGTTTTAGCCACATTAGGTAACATAGGGCCTGGTTTAGGTTTGGTAGGACCAACAAAAAATTATAGTTTTTATCCTGATTATGTTAAATGGATTTTATCATTTCTTATGATTTTAGGGAGACTTGAGTTGTATACGGTGTTTATACTACTATTTCCATTTTTCTGGAAAAAATAATTTATTGAATATAATTTAATTTTAATTAAATTATAATTATTAATTTATATGAAAAATTTAATTAATTATTTGATTATTTCTTTTATAATTATAATGTTTACCTCTTGCAGTAAATCTTTTAATTTTGTAAGAGATAGCACCCTTAGAGAGCAATATAAATATACAGCTAAAAGTAATATATTGTTAATCTATTATAATGCAGATAAAAAAGGTGATAAAGTTAATGTATCTATGGGTGTAAAGAACATATCGGGTAATTATCTAAAGAATTTAAGTCTATATTTTTATATTGATGGGCCTTATAGATTGGCAAAATATATTGATCTTGGCAACTTAAAAAATCGAAGTGTAAAGTATACTAATTTACAGTTGAATAGTGATATAGATAAAATATATGTTAACTATGAATACATCCCTGTTGATGAAGATAGTTTTTTGCTATTTGACAGTGAACAATCTATGGATGTATATAGGAGTTACAAGGATAGTGTTACTTTGTTTTTACCTTAATAAATAATTGAATATAATAAATTTTTTATTGCAAAATAATCAATAAGATTGTATACAATAAAACCTATGATAGATAAAAATAGTAAAAATATAGATGATACAACATTAAGTGAAAAGATTGCCAATCTCATAGGGAAAAAAATTTTAGAAGGTGAGTATTTGCCTGGCAAAAGGATTACAGAAACTGAGATTGCAGAAAAATTGGGCTTTAGCAGAACACCTATAAGAGAGGCCTTAAGAATATTAGAGAGAGAAGGGTTTGTTGAGATATTACCACGCAGAGGTGCAAAGGTAACTACATTGAAAGTGTCAGATATAGAGGAAATATTTCTGTTAAAATATAGATTAGAATCATTAGCAATGAGCTTAGCAATAGATCATATCAATGAAGATGATTTAGATTATCTTAATAAACTCAATGAGAAATTAATTAACTTAAAGAACACAGAAAATATTTCAAGTTTAATTGATATAAATAGTAGATTTCATTCTTATATTATTGAAAAATCTGGTAACAAAAGGCTTTCTAGGATACTAAAAGATATACAAGCTGAGTTTAGTAGAGCAACAGCTGTATCATTTAATGTAAAAGAGCGCATTAATGAGGTTATCGAAGAACATAATGATATATTAAATGCTTTGAAAAATGGGGATAAAAATAAAATTGAAAAAGTTGTTGAAAAACATGTGTATAGGGGTTGGCAATTTATAAAAAATATATATGCTAGGCAGGGTCTATAATGAAATATAGGGTATTTATAACGCGAAAAAAAGGAGTATTAGACCCTGAGGGGCAAGCAATCAAATCGGCAATAGACAGGGTCAAACATTTAAATATGGATTTAAAAGTTAACGATGTAAGAGTTGGTAAAATTTATGATATAGAGGTTGAAGATAAGATCCAAAATAAAACTGAAGCATTGGATGGAAAAATAGAAAGATTAGTTCATAAAATCCTTATTAATCCTATTATTGAGGATTATAGAATAGAAAAATTAGTGGAATAACTTGAAAGTTGGTATAATAGTCTTCCCTGGTTCTAATTGTGACGAGGATTGTTTTTATGTTTTTAGCCATATAATAGGTGTAGATACTAGCTATATATGGCATAAAGATAGTTCTTTAAAGGATATTGATTTATTAATAATCCCAGGTGGTTTTAGTTATGGGGATTATTTAAGATGCGGTAGTATAGCAAAATTATCTCCCATTATGGAGGCAATCTACAATTATGCCGAAAAGGGTGGTTATATAATTGGTATTTGCAATGGTTTTCAAGTGCTTGTTGAAACAGGCTTATTGCCTGGGGCCTTTATTAGAAACAAGAATTTAAAGTTTATATGTAAATATGTACATATAAAAGTTACTGATCATGAAAATATCTTTGTAAAGGATCTTGATAAGAATATATTGCATATACCTATTGCACATAAAGATGGTAATTATTTTATTGATAAGAATTCATATATTGAATTAGAAAAAAATGGAAGAATTGTGTTTAAGTATTGTTCTTCTAAAGGTGAATTAGATGAAGTTTATAATCCTAATGGTTCAATAGGTAATATAGCAGGTATTATAAATAAAAAGGGAAATATATTGGGTATGATGCCCCATCCTGAGAGGGCATCTGAAGCATTGCTTGGTAGTACAGATGGTCTTGGCATATTCTTATCTGCATTAAAAAATATAGGTTTTATTAATTAGAAATAAAAATGAATAACAATTATATAAATGCAACTTTAGAGGAAGCAAAAAAGCTAGGTTTAACAGAAGAAGAGTTTAATAATATACATCAAATTCTTAAGAGGAAACCTAACTTCCTTGAAATGGCTATGATATCGGCTTTGTGGAGTGAACATTGTAGTTATAAAAGTAGTAAAATACATTTGAAAAAATTACCTACAAAGGGTGAAAATGTTCTCTTAGGTCCTGGCGAGAACGCTGGAGTTGTGAGAATTAAAGATGATTTATGTGCAGTTTTTAAAGTGGAAAGCCATAATCATCCTTCATACATTGAGCCTTATCAAGGTGCGGCTACGGGGGTTGGAGGGATTTTAAGGGATATTTTTGCAATGGGGGCTAGGCCCGAATTACTAATGGATTCTTTAAGCTTTGGTCTTTTAGATGATAGCCATAATAAATATTTAGTAGATAAAGTGGTTGAAGGTATAGCAGATTATGGTAACTGTATGGGTATTCCTGTTGTAGGTGGAGAGACAAACTTTGATGAGGTATATACAAAGAATCCTCTAGTAAATGTTTTTGCTCTTGGTTTGGTAGATAAAAAACATATAAAAAAGGCAAGCTTGGGTGATATCGGCAATAAAATATTGTATGTGGGAGCAAAAACTGGGCGAGATGGGATCCATGGGGCTTCAATGGCATCTAAAAGTTTTGATGATGATAGTGAATCTAAACGCATAAATGTTCAGATTGGCGATCCCTTTACTGAAAAACTACTTTTAGAGGCCTGTATTGAATTAGTTGAAAAGGATTTAGTAGTTGGATTGCAGGATATGGGGGCAGCAGGTCTAACTAGCTCAATATTTGAACTAGCATTAAAGAGTGGTATTGGTGCCCAAATAGAATTAGATAATGTTCCTCTTAGGGAAGAGGGGATGAACCCTTATGAGATTATGCTTTCTGAGTCTCAAGAGAGGATGCTTGTTATAGTAGCTGATAATAATTTGGATAGGGTGAAAGAGATTTTTAATAAGTGGGATTTAGATGCTGTGGAACTAGGAAAAGCTACTCCTGAAAAGAGTGTGAAAATTAAATGGAGGGGCAACATTGTTGCTGATATACCTATCAAAGAACTTGACAAGTATGAACCAGTTTATGCAAAGGATTTTTCTAAACCGATTTATGTAGACAAGTTGTCAGATAATGTTGATTTAAAGAATGAAATAGATTGTTATTATTTATTTGATAGATTAGTTAGAGACCCCAATATTTGCACTAAAAAGTGGATCTATGAGCAATATGACCATATGGTTAGGACAAATACAGTAGTTTTACCTGGAGCTGATGCTTCAGTTGTTAGAATAAAGAGTGTAGAGAATGTTTTTCTGGCTATTTCTTCAGATAGTAACGGAAGGATGTGCTATATAAATCCTTATGAGGGAGCAAAACATGTTGTCAGCGAAGCACTTTTAAATATTTCAGTGGCCGGTTCAGAGCCGGTTGGTATAACCAATTGTCTTAATTTTGGAAATCCAGATAATAGGTTTGTGATGTGGCAATTTGTTAAAGTTATTGAGGGTATGAGAGATAGTTGTGACTATTTTAATGTGCCTATAGTTAGCGGAAATGTAAGTTTTTATAATGAAACGCTCCCTCAAAATTTAAATGAGTATAAACCAAACAGTATAGAAGGTAACATATATCCAACGCCAAATATAGTTGCTGTAGGTAAAATTTTGCGCAACAGTATTGACAATAATATATCATTTTTTAAACAAAAAGATAGCTCTATAGCTCTTTTAGGAAAAAATAGTGGCAGTATAGGAGGTAGCTTAATATCTAAGTATATTGGCGTTTTTAATGATTGTGATATTCCCCATATTGATTTAGAAAAGGTTAAAAATTTAATAAAGATTATGCAAAAATTGGCAAGTGATAATTTAGTTTTA
>JAXHVM010000012.1 GCA_034189185.1 Deferribacterota bacterium | reverse complement strand
AATATCCTTTCCTATATCAATACCCTTATAAAATGCTTGTTTGTTACCTTCTATTACATTATTACCCTTTCCCTTAAAGACATTTTCCAATACATCTGTTATTAACTCTTTTTTTGTATTTAAAATACTTGAAAGAACCCCTGCTATTAAAACATTTAAATATCTCTTATCACCCAACTCTTTGACAGTTTTCTCAAGATCAATAACAAGTTTATTAACTTCCATAGATATTTTATCTTGTAAGTATTTATCTTCGCCCACTACAAGTGTATTATTATTTAATCGACCTTCTTTTTCGCACCACTCTAGTACACCTTTAGAGATCGTAAAAACAATGTCTACATCTCTTTTAATTGCTTTTTTTCTTTTATTTGAAATGATTAATGTCAAGGTATTAATCCCTCCCCTAACCCGTGACATATATTCCTTTGATGAATAGATATAATAATTATTCTTCTTTATATATTGAACCAATATATTTTCCAC
Organism: Deferribacterota bacterium; assembly: GCA_034189185.1. NCBI lineage: Bacteria > Pseudomonadati > Deferribacterota > Deferribacterota bacterium. Next base: position 22,444 of record JAXHVM010000012.1, on the reverse strand, counting down.
AACATTTAATCCTTGCCCTGCCTGAGCACCTATCAGTATTGTAATATCTTCCATCATTAACACCTCTAAAGTAACATTAAATAATATACAACTAATCATAATAGTATTTGCAATTAATAAAAAGTCAATATAAACAAATTAAAATAAATTAAATTTAAATGACAATACTAATATAAATAGTTTACATAAACTGATAAATAATCTAGAATATCAACAATTTAATTATAATTAATGGAGGTTCTCATAAAAATTATAGACAAACTAAACAGCAAAGATGCATCCCTATCTTTTGAATACTTCCCCCCAAAAGAGATAGAAAAAGAAGATATGCTCTTTAACACTATCTCAACATTAAGCAGATATAACCCTGATTTCTCATCTGTTACCTATTCACCTAAGAACTTAAACTTAGATAAAACGTTAAAATGGACTATTATGCTTAAACAAAAATTTCATATTGAATCAATGATGCATTTAACAGCATTTACTATTTCAAAGGAAGACGTTATTGAGGTTACAAAAAAACTTAAAGCCTCAAAGATAGAAAATATATTGGCATTAAGAGGTGATAATCCCGATAATTTAACAATTAAAAAAAATTCATTTAAATATGCCCTTTCATTAATAGAATTTATTAAAAAGATAGATAATACCTTCTGCATTGGTTGTGCTGGCTACCCTGAAGGACATATTGAAGCTGAAAACTTTGATAAAGATTTGTATTATTTAAACAAAAAAATTGAAGCTGGAGCAAGTTTTATTATAACCCAGCTATTTTTTATTAACGATTATTTCTATAGATTTATCGACAAACTGAATAAAAAAGGAATAAATGCCCCTGTTATTTGTGGAATAATGCCAATAACAAATCTAAAACAGATAATTAAATTCACTAAAATATGTGGGGTTACAATACCTAAAGAACTTTTAGAGAAATTAGAAGACAAAAGTAGCGAGGAAGTTATAAAAATAGGTGCTGAATATACTATAAATCAATGTTTAGATTTGATAGATAATGGATTTAAAAAATTTCATTTTTACACATTAAATAAAACAAATGCAGTTGAAACAATACTTAATTCGTTAAGAACAACATTAACAATATAATTGTATTACGGAGAGGGTGGGATTCGAACCCACGGTGCAAAGATGCACACACGATTTCGAGTCGTGCGCCTTCAGCCAAACTCGGCCACCTCTCCACATAAATAACATATAATTTATCATAAAAAAATCAAATATATCAATTATAATCTGCATTTAACTTGACACCTTATAGATTAGGTCATTATACTTTTAAAAAATAAAGAGGTATTAAAATGATCAAAAAAATTGTAATATTTTTATTTTTCTTCTTTTTATACTCTATTAATGTTAAAGCAGCTAGTTTTAGTAGCGAATATTATATAATTAAATACCCAAATGAATGGATACATGCATATAAGGCTCCCACTCTTACACTAATCCCTGAAAATAATGTTACAATAAATATTGATACCTATAAGGTCTCAGAATTATCAGATAGCTTAAAACCTTTAAAAGTAAAAAGCGGTAAGAAGGGACCAATTAATTTGTTAGATGTTTTAAACTTTAAATATTTAACAGAATTAGCAGACAAGGGTTGGAAGACTAATAAAACTCCTGAAGTTGAACATATTGGTCCTTATAAAACAATCTATATAGAGTTAGTGAAAGATAGCCAATATATGGCTCTTACTATATTTGAAAAAGAATATATCTTTGCATTCAAGATAATTACAAAAAATAAAAATGAATTTACAGTGTACAAAAATAATATTAGAGAAATAATTACCAAGAATTTTTCAGTAAAAATAGGCAATCCTATATATATGGTTATAGGAATGACTATTGCATATGCAGCATCATTTATTGGCTTAATAGCAGCTTATTTATATTACAAAAAAAGAAAGGGGGATACAAAAAATGAATAGCTATTATGTTGAAATACCGGGTACAGCAAATATGATTGAAAGAATCGATATAACCTGGTTGGGTATAGCTGTACCAGCATTAATATTAATACTTTCAATACTGGTAGTATGGGGTATATACAATTTTTATAGTAAAAAACAGTAGGAGGAAGAAATGGTTGATTTTAATTTCCTTGATCTCTTTTGGATATTCTTCTACATAGCCTTTATGCTTGTCTTAACTCTTTTATTTTATAAACTTGCAAAGAAGGGTCAGGAATCCTTTTTTCTAGCAGATAGAAATCTAAGTTGGTGGATGCCTGCCATCTCAGTTTATGGCACCCACACTGCCACAGATACACCTGTCTGGATATCAGGTGTAATCTATACCCATGGTTTAAGAGGTCTATGGTATACCTTCTTCTCAGCTTGGTGTGCCTTAAGTGCCTTTATTAGCACTAAAATATTTAGAAGATCCCTATCTTACACCCAGGCAGAATATCAGAAGTTGAGATTTGGTGGTATGAGCGCTGAACTATTAAGGGGATGGATTGGTGGATGGCAGATTTTTATGAATATGTTTGTTATAGGTTGGGTATCTATTGCAATGGGTAAGGTATGTGCATATATGTTTGGTTGGCCTATATGGGTTGGTGGGCCCCTTTTTACAATACTCGTTTTTTTCTATGTGCTTGTATCTGGCTATTGGGGTGTTATAGTTTCTGACCTTCAACAGGGTATAGTTATATTTGCTATTATAGTAATTGTATCTTTCTGGGGTATATTAGGTGTAGGTGGTCCATCATCTATAGTTGATTCACTCCATAACTTGGGTGAATCTTGGAGATTAAATCCCTTTTTCTTTGATAGTAATTTTACTATAGGCTGGTTTATAACAATGCTTATTATTGCAGTTATAGGTGGAGTTGGTATGGGAACATCTATTGATTGGTACCCTGATGCACAAAGGGTTGCATCAACAAGATCAATTAAGGATGCCTCCTATGCTATGTGGATAGGTGGACTCCTTGTAGTAATTAGAAATTCTCTTTGGGCAGTTGCAATTCTAGCCTTTTATGTAGCCTATCCTTTTGAGTTTTCACACAATGGTGAGCTCGCATGGTATAGACTAGGTATAGATCTAATGCCCCATGGGCTTTTAGGTTTCTTTTTTGTTGCAATTGTTGCAATACATTTCTCTACCATATCATCACATCTAAACTTAGGGGCAATGTATGCTACAAGGGATATATACCACCACTATATATCGCCAGAAGCAACTGAAAAAAAACTTGTATGGATTGGACGCCTTAATACATTAATCCTACTTTTGGGCTCCCTCTTTTTCTCGTTAATGATAGGCGAAAAAATAACAAGTTGGCTTATATATGCACTATGGCTTATGGCAGCTGGTTTGTGGCTACCAAATATCTTACAGGTTATTTGGTGGAGATTTAATGGCTGGGGATATCTATCAGCATGGATTGCTAATCTAGCTGTTAGCTGGCTAATCGTATGGATATTGCCATCCCTTGGTATAGGAACAGGCATGTCTCAAGAATGGCAATTCTGGTGGTCTATGATATTATGTCTACCAATATATCTATTTTTCACATACATTACAAAACCAGAAGATAAGGAGAAACTAGCTATATACTATGCTATGACCCGACCATTAGGTTTCTGGAAACCTATAAGAGAGATTGCTATCTCAAAGGGATATATTAATGAAGCAGATGATAAGGTCGACTCATGGGGCATAAGAGACCTTTTAGGTTGTATATGTTCAGTCTTATCCTATGGACTATGGATGTTAGGTATAGCTTGGATACTACTAAATGATCCCAAAGGGTGGATAACTACATTGTTAGCTATTGTTGTGACGGTGGTTATGTATAAGATCCTAAATAGTGAATTAACAAAACAATCTGATCACTTTGAAAAGAAACAAGCAGAATATAAAAAACTAATAGAAAATAGTCAGAGATGGATTGAAAATAGTTAAGTAAATAATCATTTAAATATTGTCCTATATTTAAATAGGGGTAAATAGTGAATGTAATTGATACTATAATTATAGTTATATACACTTTCCTATTTTTTATTACCCCCTTTTTTTTTCGCAAATTAAGCTCTAAAAAACCTTCTTCTTATTTTCTAGCAGATAGAAATCTAAGTTGGTGGATGCCTGCCATCTCAGTTTATGGCACCCACACTGCCACAGATACGCCTGTCTGGATATCAGGTGTAATCTATACCCATGGTTTAAGAGGTCTATGGTATACCTTCTTTTCAGCTTGGTGTGCACTAAGTGCCTTTATTAGCACTAAAATATTTAGAAGATCCCTATCTTACACCCAGGCAGAATATCAGAAGTTGAGATTTGGTGGTATGAGCGCTGAACTATTAAGGGGATGGATTGGTGGATGGCAGATTTTTATGAATATGTTTGTTATAGGTTGGGTATCTATTGCAATGGGTAAGGTATGTGCATATATGTTTGGTTGGCCTATATGGGTTGGTGGGCCCCTTTTTACAATACTCGTTTTTTTCTATGTGCTTGTATCTGGCTATTGGGGTGTTATAGTTTCTGACCTTCAACAGGGTATAGTTATATTTGCTATTATAGTAATTGTATCTTTCTGGGGTATATTAGGTGTAGGTGGTCCATCATCTATAGTTGATTCACTCCATAACTTGGGTGAATCTTGGAGATTAAATCCCTTTTTCTTTGATAGTAATTTTACTATAGGCTGGTTTATAACAATGCTTATTATTGCAGTTATAGGTGGAGTTGGTATGGGAACATCTATTGATTGGTACCCTGATGCACAAAGGGTTGCATCAACAAGATCAATTAAGGATGCCTCCTATGCTATGTGGATAGGTGGACTCCTTGTAGTAATTAGAAATTCTCTTTGGGCAGTTGCAATTCTAGCCTTTTATGTAGCCTATCCTTTTGAGTTTTCACACAATGGTGAGCTCGCATGGTATAGACTAGGTATAGATCTAATGCCCCATGGGCTTTTAGGTTTCTTTTTTGTTGCAATTGTTGCAATACATTTCTCTACCATATCATCACATCTAAACTTAGGGGCAATGTATGCTACAAGGGATATATACCACCACTATATATCGCCAGAAGCAACTGAAAAAAAACTTGTATGGATTGGACGCCTTAATACATTAATCCTACTTTTGGGCTCCCTCTTTTTCTCGTTAATGATAGGCGAAAAAATAACAAGTTGGCTTATATATGCACTATGGCTTATGGCAGCTGGTTTGTGGCTACCAAATATCTTACAGGTTATTTGGTGGAGATTTAATGGCTGGGGATATCTATCAGCATGGATTGCTAATCTAGCTGTTAGCTGGCTAATCGTATGGATATTGCCATCCCTTGGTATAGGAACAGGCATGTCTCAAGAATGGCAATTCTGGTGGTCTATGATATTATGTCTACCAATATATCTATTTTTCACATACATTACAAAACCAGAAGATAAGGAGAAACTAGCTATATACTATGCTATGACCCGACCATTAGGTTTCTGGAAACCTATAAGAGAGATTGCTATCTCAAAGGGATATATTACTGAAGCAGATGATAAGGTTGACTCATGGGGCATAAGAGACCTTTTAGGTTGTATATGTTCAGTTTTATCCTATGGACTATGGATGTTAGGTATAGCTTGGATACTACTAAATGATCCCAAAGGGTGGATAACTACATTGTTAGCTATTGTTGTGACGGTGGTTATGTATAAATTATTAAATAGAAGAATTAACAATGAATCAATAAATTATGAAAATAAAAAAATATATAATTATTATAAAAAATTACTAAACTATTAGATTCATTTATCATCAATATTCAATATTAATTCTGTTAATTTGAAAATCTTCCAGCCTTCCGACCTCGCAAGTTCAACTTTATAACTATTATAATGTAAATAAACCACTGCCACCAAAGATAATAGTGGCAGTGGTGAATATTTTACATTCCAAAGGGGTGGCTTGATGGATCAATCTGTTTTAAATCAACATGACACCTTGAACACTCCATCTGGGCTTTAACATTTGGATTATATGCGTTTTGAGTATCTAAATGACAATTTAGACAACTTGCATACTCAACTTTTGCTGGATCAAACTGACTATGGTACCTACCATCATAATATTGATTTAACATCTCTGCTACATGCATCGCCACATCCCCTGTAACCTTAGCACACCTATCTGCTCTCTCAGGTGATAGTGAAGAAATGGATGGATCATCGACCTCTCTAGCTCCATTTACCCATAGGGTAACACTTACGTGGCATATGGGGCTCTTAGCAACTGTTCTTGCTTGATTTTTAAACTTAGCATAGCTATCATGATGGGTACTTGGAAATTCTTGATTTTGATACCAATCTATAACATCATTAATCAAAAGTGTATAATTACTAGGTGCACCAACTAGATTAAATATTTGAGCGCTCCCATTAAGAGTACCACAAATTGTACCCCAACCAGCTACACCACCACCTCCAAATCTAAACATATCAAGTGGAAGGGTATTAAAGGGATACCCTATATTTTCAGATAAAATCTCTAGAAGTGTGCACACTACACCACCCATACATTCATACTTATAAAAATTATTATAGGCCCTTTCACCTACCTCATTGATATCAAATCTGTACGAACCAATACTCCAGGGCAGTTGTTTAACACTTCCTGCTTGTTTTACCTCCTTAAAAGGTCCAAAACCAGCAAACAAACTTCCAACACTTAATACTGAACCTACACCAACTGCTGAGGCCGCTAAAAAATTTCTTCTACTACACTTTTTTTCTTCACCCATAATAAACCTCCTTTAAAAAGTTTTTTAATAAAATAACTTTCCTATCAATACCTTTGTTTGTAATAAACTTATTTTACAGTTCTTTCAGGTGCTTTTGGAACCTCACCCTTTGGTTTAATAGTATAATCAATGGGGCCATAGGTAGTTGCCTTTTTCACTTTACTAGCCTTAAAATAAGTTGATATTATAAGCTTTTTAAATCTTTGTATAGCTAGTGCAGGATCCACCCCTTTAGGACAAGCAATTGAGCAAGCTCCTGCAAAATGACAGTGCCAAATTCCATGCTTATTATCGACTTTTTGCCTTCTCTCCATTAAACCCTCATCTCTGGTATCAACAGAATATCTATAGGCTTGTGTAGTTGCCTGCGGCCCAAGAAAATTTTTATCTGTGGCACAAGTTGGGCAAGCCGAAAGACAAATACCGCATTTAACACAATAACTAAACTGTAAATATCTGTTTAACTCTTCGTGGGATTGTAAAAATGGGGTATCCTTATTTACTTGCTTTTTGTGCATAATACCAGGTAGTATTTTTTCATGTCTATCAAAAAGTGGGGTTAAATCAACTATCAAATCCTTTACTATATCAAAATTAGGAAGCGGTTTAATAACAAAGGTAAAGGTGTTTAATTCTTTAACCTGGGTATGACACGCCAAATGAGGGAAACCATTTACCAACATTGCACAACTACCACATATACCCATTCTACAAGATGCTCTAAAAGATAAACTCCCGTCAATTTCCTCCTTGACCTTTATCAAAGCATCTAATATTGTCATCCCTTCCTTATAGGAAATCTCATATTTCTTGATATAAGGTTTTTTATCTGTTTCAGGCGTAAATCTTTGTATATTTAACGTAACAATTTCAGCCATTTTTCCCTCCTAATCGATAAAAAATTTAATAGTAGATAAACTTCCTACAAACAATAAAATCAGCCCAAATATCCATATAGCTACATTAGTTATTCTACTAGATTTATCTGAATAAAATATTTCAACTAAAATATTCTTTAAGCCGTATAATCCGTGATATAAACCAATTAATAATAATAGCAAATAAAATATAAAATAATATACACTTTTTCCTCTCTCTAAAACTGACTCAAAATGTAAGGGTTCAACATGGCTGGAAGTTATAAAGGAGATGATATCTGTTAAATGCATTAAAATCATGTGAAAACCCAAAAGAACTATTAATGCCACTCCTGCACAAATATGTAAAAACCAAAATAAACCTCTATTCATAATTACCTCCCTAGTATATAAAAAAATCATAAAAAGATATAATAGCTAACAACACAACTACTATACCAACTATCCATACCACATATCTGTGTTTTTCAATAGAGTTAGAAAAAGGAAATATAGGAGGTTCAGGCTCACCAAGCCCAATACCTAATTCATTAAAAAAAAGTCTAAGACCATTAAGGGCATGAAATACAAATGCGATAAACACCAAATATTCACCAAGCTTGAATATAGGATTTTCAACCACAGCCATTGTGCTTTCCCACGTTTCAGCCCCATAAACCCTTAAATATGTAACAAATATATGTAAAATAAAATAAAGGAGTATTCCAAGCCCTGTTATTCTGTGAAGAGTATATAAATATCTCTCAATTGTATATTTTCCACCATATACAAAACCCCAAATACCTAAATCATTTTTATAAGTATTTGTTCTTCCTTCCATCATTTTACCCTCCATGTAAATTAATATTTTCTTTCAACAGGTTTCCACATACTTATATTCACTGGTGAATAATCAATCTCCACCTCATCACCCTTTTTTCTGAAAATTGTATGTTTTAGAAAATTCTCATCATCCCTCTTCGGATAGTCACGTCTTGCATGGCCACCACGCGATTCTTTTCTATTTATTGCGCCCATAACTATCATTTTCGACAACAACAACATTGTTTTTAGCTCAATTGCAGTAATAAGATCGGTATTATAAATTCTATTTTTATCTACTATCTTTATATTATTGTAACGTTCAGTGAGTTCCCTAATAGTTTTATCTGCTTTTTCTAAATCTTCACTATCTCTAAAAACACCCACATTCTTATCCATTAAGTCTCTTAACTTATTTCTAATCTCATACAGGTTTTCAGAACCATTCTTATTCAAAAGTTTAACAAAAATTTCATCCTCTACTTCTTTTAACAGCTTACTATCAAGTTCTACCGGCTTTTCTTTAGTTTTTAGTGCTTTAGATATTTCGTCTCCAACAATATGGCCCCATACTAAGCATTCTGCTGTAGAGTTTGAACCTAATCTATTAGCACCATGCAATGAAACACATGCTGCTTCACCAGCTGCATATATACCTTCAATCTCACATTTACCATTAATATCTGTATGAATACCACCCATAGAATAATGTGCAGCAGGCCTTATAGGTATATAATCTTTTATTGGATCCTTTCCTGCAAATCTAATTGAAACTTCTCTAATTAGTGGAAGCCTTTCGTTTATTTTTTCTGCCCCTAAATGGGTTAGGTCTAAACAAACGTAATCTAACCCATCATCCCTTTTATAACCTCTACCCTCCTCTATTTCCGTCATTTCAGCTCTTGCCACAATATCTCTTGGAGCTAATTCCATCTTTGATGGTGCATATTTTTCCATAAATCGTTCACCCTTATTATTCCTCAAATAGCCTCCCTCACCACGTGCTGCTTCAGTAATTAATACTCCAGAAGGAACAAGTCCAGTTGGATGAAACTGTATAAACTCCATATCTTTTAATGAACAACCTGCATCAAAAGCAAGAGCTGACCCGTCACCAGTACATGTTATTGAATAAGTTGTAAAACCAAAAATCCTACAAAATCCACCAGTAGCAATTATAAGAAATTTTCCTCTAAGTTGTCTTAAAATACCTTCATTTAAATCCCAACAAATAAGGCCTGCAAATCTCTTATTTTTTGTAACTATTTTTAAAGCCATATGATCATGGAAGAGACTAACAGAATTATACTTAAATAGGTTATCATAGAGTGTTTGAACTTCAAAAAAACCTGTTTTGTCAGCAGCATAAATTGTTCTATTACAACTATGCCCCCCAAAAGGTCTATATGCAATTTTTCCATTTTCATCACGTGACCAAGGAATACCTAGATGATCAAGAAATATAATTTCTTCAGGCATGGTAGTCGCGAATTTCATAACAACATCTTGATCAGCCAAAAAATCTGAACCTTTAATAGTATCCCATGCATGCAGCTCAAAGGTATCACCTTCTTCAGGATGCATAACAGCAGCAGTACCCCCTTCTGCACACACTGAATGGGGTCTCATTATATGTGTTTTTGAGATTAGTGCTATACTTGCATTTCCATCACTTTTCATTGCAATCTGTAAGGCAGCCCTCATTCCTGCCAATCCAGACCCTAAAACAATAACATCAAAAACGTCACTCATTCTAACCTCCTAATCATATAATTGACACAATAAAAGTTATTAAAATTGCTATTATTAGTGCTAATCCAATACCCAAAAAGATGAATCCAAATATTTTTGAAAGCCTAATTAGATCCTCTGAAGGAGGTTCAACAATCAGCTCATCAAGCTTTCCTGTTTTTACAAGCTCCTCATATTCCTCTGGTCTTTCATCTTTAAGTCTTTCCAAGGGTTGTTTGCCCAAAAATACAACAGTATCTAACGGAAAGCTTTCTGGCCTTAAATGAGTATGGAAAAAATGAAACATAAAGATAAAGCCAATAGCTAGCAAAGCTTCCTCACCATGGACTATAGCAGCTATATTTAATGCTATACCAGGCAAAAACTGTGCAAAAAATTCGGGAAACCACAAAATTAAACCAGAAAAACCAATAACTGGTATACCCCAAAAAACAGCAAAATAGTCAAATTTTTCCCAATAATTAAAATGTCCAATATCTGGCCTCTTGCCTAAGTAGAAGAACCAACGAATATTATTGTATAGATCCACAAAATCTTTAAATCTTGGTACTAATGAGTTTTGACCAATTAAGTAACTAAGATCTTTCCTTATAATAATTTTATAGATTAAATAAATTAAATGTGAAACTCCATATCCAAAGGTTATGACAGCGCACACTCTATGAACAAAACGTGCAACCTCAACGCCACCAAATATGTTAGCAAGTGTTTGCGCCCAACCCGCATAGTGAAATTTCAAAGGTATTCCTGTGGCAGCAAGTCCTAAAAAACTAATAATAATAGCTAAATGCGTATATATAGTTACATTAGAAAATCTTTTTACCCACTTATCTTTATAGCTAAACCTTTTTAATTCCCCTTTAACAAGAGCTACAATGCTCCTTTGAAGCCATAATATGTCATGTATTCCAAAAAAGCCAAATACAGAAATTAATAGAAGAGTCATAAATAAGTAAATATAATACAATAAGGGATTAGCTTCCTTATTATGAGGGTCTGGATGGGCAATAAAACTAATGAAAGCATCTGTTGCGTTTTTATGACATTTACCACATGTTTCTTTCAAATTATTTTTATTCACCGTTGAGCGTGGATTATCAGTAGGTAATATTAAATGTGGATTGTGACAATCAGAGCAAAGAGCTGCTCTGACAAATCCTAGAGATGTTGCCTTACCATGAAAGGAATCTTCATATGAAGGTGCTTTATCAATATGACAACCTCCACACTCTTTTTCCTCTAAAAGAGTCAACATTAATCTATCAATATCTTTTATCTGATGCGAACTATGGCAGGTTGTACAAACAGGTGCATTTTTATTACCCTTTACCAAAGCTTCTCTATGGATACTACTATTATATCTTTTTAAAATACCTAAATGGCATTTACCACATGTATTTGTCACATTTTTTCTATTAATAGTTGAGTTGTCATCTTTAGGTGACAAAATTAGGTGATACCCATGACAACTGGAACAAGTTGCAGAAACAATCAAGCCTGATTTAGATAGTGCCTTTCCATGCACACTACCTTTAAAATCTTTTATAAATTCAGTAGATGGCAATTTATGATCTGCTACAAACTTTTCATCTTGATGACATTTTGAGCATGTATTTGGAAGATTCATTGGATTAATAGTAGAATTTATATCATCCTTTTTGTATATATTGTGACTGCCATGACACTCTTTACACATTCTAGAGAGGTCATCAAAAACATTGCTATGTATAGATTTTGATAACATTTCTTCTTCTTTACCATGACAATTTAAGCACTTTACAGGTTTTAAATTTTTCTTATGTGGTATATTCTCTATATCGCTGTGACAGGAAATACAGCTTAAACCCTTATGCACACTCTCATTTAATTCCTTTACATCTACTTTAGGCTCCACATATTTGTGACAATTCAAACACTGTTGCTCACTCTGACATATTCCTATTAAGGGATATAACGTTATGAAGAACACAACATAATAGATTAGTCTTCTCATAAATAAAACCTCTTAATAAATTTATTATTAAATTGTATACAATATATTTAAAATATTTTCAATATTTTTTATTAAATAAAATTAAGAAATATTATTAATAATTAAATCACCCATTTTATCCGTTGATACAAGCTTTTGTTTATTTTTATCAACAAATATATCCAGTGTAGCATAATTTTCATTTAAAACATGTTCTACCGCTTTTTCAATTTTTATAGCTAAGTCATCTCTATTAAAAGAATATCGAAGCATTAAAGCAACTGATAAAATAGCACCAATCGGATTTGCCTTGTTCTGCCCATAAATATCTGGAGCTGATCCATGCACTGGCTCATATAGGCCAAAACTCCTCTCTCCAATAGAGGCTGAGGCTAATAATCCTAAAGAGCCACATAAAACAGCAGATTCATCACTTAAAATATCACCAAACATATTTTCTGTTACAATTATATCAAATCTAGCTGGATCTCTAATGATTTGCATTGCTGCGTTATCAACATATAAATGATCTAATTCTATATCACTGAATTCATTTTTCTGTAAATTTATAAATATTTCTCTCCACAACAAACTTGTTGATAAAACATTTGCCTTATCAATGCTAGTTATGCGTTTATTTCTTAATCTAGCTGCTTGAAAGGCAACTTTTGCAATCCTCTTAATCTCTTTAGCAGTGTACTTCATTGTATCAATAGCAAAGCTTCTATCATCTGATATATATTTAGGTGTGCTAAAATAAAGGCCACCTGTTAGTTCTCTAAAAATTAAAAAATCAACTCCTTTATCAATTATCCTATTTTTTATTGGAGATATATCTTTTAAGGAATTATATACCTTAATAGGTCTTATATTAATAAATAGATTAAAATGCTTTCTAAGCGGCAGCAAACCTCCCCTCTCAGGTTGCTCTTCTGGTGGTAAATTTTCCCACTTAGGACCGCCTACTGCTCCAAGCAAGATAGCATCAGACTTGTCGCAGACTTCCTTTGTCTCATTAGGCAGTGCCACACCTGCTTCATCAATCGCAGAACCGCCAATAAGAGCATATTTGAATCTAAAATCAATATCAAACTTTTCATCAATCCTCTTTAATACCTTTACAGCTTCATTTGTAACCTCTATCCCTATGCCGTCACCTGGCAATATCGCTATCGTATACATTTTCCCTCCTAAATATAATTGACTTATATATTATAGTCTCAAATTTTCTAACTATCAAACATTTCTTTTTTTTAGCACATACCCTTTAAATTATAATAAATTATTAGTTTCTTATTATAATACTACCTTAACCAGCTAATAACTGTCAAATACACTAATTGTATTTATTTGTATATAAATAATTGCAAAATAATACTTTTATAGTAGGCAATATTTTACAGTTAATCTATTTTATATAACTATTAATTTACCAAAAATAAATATTTAGAAATACAAATACCACAAAAGAAATACCTGCCCATAAATATGGATTTTTATACAGTGGTGGTCTCGCAAGTTTTTCTTCTCCTTCTGAGGCCAATCCTTTAACTAAACCTACTAATTCGTTTTCAGGTTTTGGTTTTGTAAATAAAGTTATTATTATTGTTACAATAAGGCAGATAAACCATCCCCACCAAGCTTGCCATAAGTTTTTACTCATATTTGAAGGATCATCTGAAAGTGTTATAAGATGAAGAACACTATCTAAAACGCCGCTTCTCATACCTAAAAATAAGAAGAAAGATGTCAACATACCACACAATAACCCCCAAAAGGCCCCAGCTGGTGAAGTTTTACGCCAAAACATCCCTAGTAATAATGTGGCAAAAAGCGGAGCATTAACCCAGGAAAAGATCGCTTGTATAAAATCCATTATCGTGGGAAATTGTCTAACCCAATATGCAATTGCTACTGATAATAGTACTCCAACTATTGTTGTAATTCTCCCCATCCAAAGTAAAGACACATCGCTAACCTTACCCTTTCTTAGTAGTACATATAAATCATAGGTCCAAACAGTGTTAAAGGCTGAAATATTTCCAGCCTGACCTGCCATAAAACCAGCTAAAAGTGCTGTAACACCTAACCCTAATAAGCCACTTGGAAAGTATCTAGTCATTAAAACAGGTAAAGCTGAATCATAGTTGATATTGCCATTATCTACTAATAAATTTAATTCACCTGTCTTTACCAATGAAAGAGCAACAAATCCTGACACAACAATTATAAATGGCAGAGCCATTTTAAAGAAAGATGCTATAATAGGTGTCATTCTGGCAGCATTTAAATCTTTTGCCGAAAATGCCCTTTGAACAACAAGAAAATCAGCAGTCCAATACCCAAAGGATAATACCCAACCTAGTCCCAATACCATACCAAGCCAATGAATACCCATAGGATTATCTGCAGGATCTAATGTTGTTGACCATAATGAAAGAAATGCTTTGTCTAAATTTGCTGTTATAGCAGAAAACCCACCTAAATCAATTAAGCCTAAAAAAGGTATTAGAAATAACCCAAACCAAATAAGAAAAAATTGAACAACCTCAGTAAATATTGCTGATATTAAACCGCCTAAAGTAACATAAATAGCTATTGTTATAGCAGAAACCCACATTGATAAATGCCAATCCCAACCTAAAACAGATCTAAAAACTAGTGCCATCAAATACATATTTATACCGGACATTAAGACGGTCATAAAAAGAAATGATATAGCCGATAACACACGTGTTCTTTCGTCAAACCTATGCTTTAGGTAACCAGGGATAGATTTAATTTTACTATGATAGTAAAAAGGCATCATAAAAAGAGCTAAAAACAACATTGCAGGGATAGCGCCAATCCAATACCAATGGCTAACTAATATGCCATATTTAAGCGTTGCCCCAGTCCAACCCAATATCTCAAGTGAGCCCAAATTAGCAGATAAAAAAGCTAATCCCGCTATTAATGAAGAATTACGTCTACCTGCTAAGAAATAATCATCACCAGTTTTTGTGAATTTTTTTGCGTAGAAACCAATTGCAATAATAAAAACAAAATAAAATATAATTATAAACCAATCAACTGGTTTTAGTGTTATAACACTTTGATTCATAATAGCCTCCCTTATTGTTTATTCTATCATTTTATACAACCGCTATAAGCACAAGTAAATATTTAATCTATTTTTAAATTTTTAATTATTTATTAACATATGCTGCAAAACCACTACCACTTATTAAATTCATTGACAGATAACTTCCTTCTATATATTAACGTCGTCATTAATAATAGAATTGGTTGGAAAATTTTTACTGTATTCTTGCTTATTTTAAATCAAATACTATATTTATTTATTTAAACAATATTTTTTGAACCTATTTTATAAAATCAAGAAACACAAGCTAACTATAATTCCACTATATATTAGAGCAACTAAACAATAACCCATTATATCTTTAGCACCTAGCCCAGCTATCCCTAATGCGGGTAATGCCCAAAAGGGTTGAATCATATTTGTCCATGCATCACCCCAGGCAACAGCCATCGCAGTCTTTGCCAAAGGGACCCCCAATTCTACGCTTGCAGGTACCATTATAGGTCCCTGCACTGCCCATTGCCCTCCTCCGGACGGAACAAAAAAGTTAACCAGACCAGCACTTAAAAAAGTGAAAAACGGGAGTGTAGTCTCACTGGAGATACTTACAAACCACCCTGAAATAGTAGCTGCAAGACCAGAAGCTACCATCATACCCATAATCCCTGAATAAAAGGGAAATTGTAGAATTATACCTCCAGCACCTTTAACAGCATTATGAAGTGAAATAAGATAGGATTTTGGTGTTTTATGAAGTAGGATACCAAAAAAAAGAAAAATAAAATTGACAATATTCAAGTTTAACTTAAAGCCATTTGTTCCAAAATAATAAACTATATATACAAAACCCATTATCCCAATTAGCATTGAAATTGTTGTGCTATTTTCTAACCTGTCTGCGGGTGTATTTTTAACTATTTCAAAACCATCCTCTTTTTCAGCATCTAATATTTTAGTGGGAATTTCAAAAGTGTCATATTTGGGTGGAACCATCAATCTTGTTAAGAATGGAAGAGTAATGATTAATATAATCATTGTTATTAAGTTAAAAGTTGAGAAAATTGTTTCAGATGTTTGAATAATTCCCATTTGATCTTCTAAAAAATGACCAGGTGTAGCTATTGTTAATGGGATTGAGCCAGATAATCCTGCATGCCATACTAAAAAACCTATATAGCCACTTGCTATTAACAATCTGTAGTCAACACCTTTAATAGTTTTTGCCATTTCTTTTGCTATCAAAGCCCCAATAACTAAACCAAACCCCCAGTTAATCCAGGAGGCAATTGAACCAACTAATGTAGTAACCATAATAGCCTGGGTTGGATTTTTCATTGCTTTTGCTACACTTCTCAATAAGTTCTTTAAAAGGGGAGTATTAGCTAACACAAAACCTGTTACTAATATCAATATCATTTGCATTGAAAAAGCTAGTAAATTCCAAAAGCCATTCCCCCAATATATAATCATATTCATAGGTGATTGTTTATTAATTAATATCCCCATTATAAAAACTACAAAAGTTAAAACCACTGCAAAAATAAAAGGATCGGGGAGATATCTTTGTACTAGTTTTACAAAAAAACCAGAAATTTTAGAAATCATTTTTATCTCTTTTTTCAAATAATATTTTATTATAAAATTATTTTCATTGCAATAATAACTCAATGAAATATTTATATCAATTAATATTATAAGGGAAAATCTAACTTGCGAAGTTGAAGGTTTGTAGGATATGCTTGAAAAAAATAATTAATGTCTTTTAAATATTTTATTGATAAATTTTATTAGTTTAAAGCGATTTAGATGTGTTTAATATTCTGATACAATGAAAAAATAACACTATTACATAAAATTTTGTGTAATATATAATGTTATAGCAATAAATATAGAATATTAAATAATTTTTCTAATATTTATATTGACAAAGCTAAAACGTTAATATATATTTGGAATAATATAAATTTAAGGTAGCTAACAAGTGAAATTACAATCTTTTGTAGAAAATTATAGATTATGTTAAAAAGTTTACTCTATATTCGATGTCTTGCTTTACTATGGTCTATTCTCAAGTTTTTTAAAATATATAAAAAATAGAGGTTTATATCAACATAAATCATAATCTAAAAAGTACAGGAGGTTTATTAAAATGAAGAAAAAAAACAATTTAAAAGGTATAGAGGTTAGCGAAACACAAGTTGCAGTTCATTGGAAAGAAGAGGAGTACGTTTATCCCCCTGCCAAATTTATTGGACAAGCAAATATGACAGACCCCAATATTAAAGAACGCTTTAAAGAAGAGAATTTTCCCGAATGTTTTAGGGAATATGCTGATATGCTTCACTGGGACAAATACTGGCAAACTACACTTGACACAAGTAACCCACCTTTTTGGAAATGGTTTGTTGGTGGCAAATTAAATGCATGCTATAATTGTATTGATAGACATTTAGATAAATATAAAAATAAAGCAGCCTATATATGGGTCCCTGAACCAGAGAACGAAGAACATTATACAATGACCTATTATGAGCTTTACCGAAAAGTTAATGAACTTGCCGTACTTCTAAAGGATTTTGCCAAGCTTAAGACTGGAGATAGGGTAACATTACATATGCCTATGGTATTAGCATTGCCTATATCGATGCTTGCTTGTGCTAGATTAGGAATTATTCACTCAGTGGTGTATGGAGGATTTAGTGGTAAGTCTTGCGCAGATAGAATAGTTGATTCTGGGAGTAATGTGCTTATAACTATTGATGGGTATTATCGAAATGGTGAACTTTTAGACCATAAAATTAAAGCCGATGAATCTGTGGAGGAAGCTAAAAAAGAAGGTGTAAATATAGATAAGGTACTAATCTGGCGGCGTTATCCGGGAAAATATGTTTCAAAAGCTCCTATAGTAGAAGGCCGTGATTACTTTTTAGATGACTTACTAAAGAGTTATAAAAGAAAAACTATAAATCCTGTATCTATGCCCTCTGAAGCACCTCTCTTTCTTATGTATACTAGTGGTACTACAGCTAAACCTAAGGGATGTCAACATAGCACTGGTGGGTATTTAGCATATGCTACTGGTACATCAAAGTATATTCAGGATATTCATCCTGAGGATACATATTGGTGCCTTGCTGATATAGGGTGGATTACTGGCCATTCATATATTGTTTATGGTCCTTTATCACTTGCTGCCACAAGCATTATGTATGAAGGTGTACCCACCTATCCTGATGCTGGCCGACCATGGAGGATAGCTGAGCAATTTAATGTAAACATATTCCACACAGCACCCACTACTATACGAATGTTAAGAAAAGTAGGTCCTGATGAACCAAAAAAATATAATTATCATTTTAAACATATGACCACAGTGGGGGAACCAATAGAACCAGAAGTGTGGAGATGGTATTATAAGGTGATTGGTAAAGGCGAAGCTGTGATTGTTGATACATGGTGGCAAACAGAGACTGGAGGATTTCTCTGCAGTACCATACCAGCACTTCAACCTATGAAACCAGGAAGCGCGGGTACAGGACTGCCTGGTATTTACCCAGTAATCTATGATGAAGAGGGAAAAGAACTCAAGGCTGGAGAGGGTAAGGCAGGTAATTTATGTATTAGAAATCCATGGCCAGGTATAATGCAAACTATATGGGGAGCCCATGAAAAATTCATTAAAACATATTATGAAAAATATTGTAAGAACAAAAATAGTAAAAACTGGAAAGATTGGCCTTATTTCTCTGGAGATGCTGCAGTACAAGCTGCAGACGGCTATTATCGAATATTAGGTCGGGTTGACGATGTAATAAATGTTGCTGGCCACAGGATAGGTACCAAAGAACTAGAATCTGCTGTACTTGTTGCTGAAGAAGTGGCAGAAGCAGCTGTTGTTCCTGTAGAAGATGAATTAAAGGGTCATGTGCCTTGTGTTTTTGTATCTCTCAAACCAGGTTACACAACAAATAAAGAAATAGAAAACAAAATTAAAGAAAATATTATCAAAATAATTGGTCCAATAGCCAAACCAAAAAATATTTATATAGTACCTGACATGCCTAAAACACGTTCAGGAAAGATTATGCGTCGTGTGCTTTCATCCATTTCTAATAACTCAGATGTTGGCGATGTAACCACATTGGCTAACCCAGAAATTGTAGAAGCAATACGTAAAATGGCACAGAAAAAAAAGACATAGCTTTTTAAAAAAATATCATAACTAATGAGATGACATAAAACAAAATTTCAGTTTTTCATTTATCCCTTCCCCATATGGAAGCAAGAAAAGAGCCAGATAGATTATGCCATATTGAGTAAATAGCACCAGGAAGTGCACTTAGTGGGTTAAAATGTAGAACAGCTAATGTTGCAGCAAGTGCCGAATTTTGCATACCTACCTCAATTGAGATTGCTTTACACTGCTTCTTTTTTAATTTAAAGACCTTTGATATATAAAAACCTAAAATTAAACCAAAAACATTATGTATTACAACTAAGCAGATCAAGAGAGCGACATATCTTACAGATATATAGTTATTAGATGAGACAACAGCCATAATTATAATAATTATTGACCATATAGATATTGTCGGCAGAACTGGCAATATATGATATATTTTTTCCTCAAACAATCTATTAATTAATATTCCTAAAATAACTGGAACTAAAACAATCTGGGATATAGAGAAAAACATACTACTAATATTAATATCAACCCATGAATGAACAAAAAAATATGTTAATAATGGCGTTATAAATGGGGACAGTAATGTAGATATAGTTGTCAAGCCTATTGATAAGGCAATATCTCCCTTTGCAATAAAAGTCATAACATTTGATGCCGTACCCCCTGGAGAACAACCTAATAACATTACACCTATTGCAATTTCAGGATTTACGGGAAATAATGTTATCAAAAAGAATGCAGCACAAGGCATAATTGTATATTGTAATACAATACCTAAAAATAATGCCTTTGGATATTTAAAAACATTAGTAAGATCAGAAATTTTAATAGTTAACCCCATAGCAAACATTATGAGAGATAATAATATTTTAACGTATGGTAAAAATATCGTTAATTCGTCAAAAGAAAGTGCAAATACTGTCGCAAGGATTACTAAGATAGTAAAATATTTTGTTGAAATAAGTGATATTTTACTTATAAAGTTCATAATTAATAATATCAGTAATTTACTTTCTTGATAAGTAATAAATAATAAATTAAGGGGAAAATAACTAGATTTGAGATAAATAGGTGATAATTATAAATTTAAGAATAGTAAAATTTTAAAAAAGATTATATTCTACTAAAAAGGATTAACACTTAATGGCAATACAAGAAATAGATAAAACATTCGAGATTAGAAATAATTCTGATCTAATTAGAGTATCTATCTATTTAAATAAAATTTTGATAAATTGTCCAACAAATTTAAAAGATTTAATAGAAATTGCATCTTCAGAATTAACGACAAATATTTTAAAACATGCTGAAAAAGGAGAATTAAAGATTTATATCGATGAGAAAAAGATAATGTTAAAATCATATAATATGGGTAGACTGTCTGTTTTTGATCTTATGGATGGAAAGACAAACAAAAATTCACTAGGTATTGGCTTAGGGGTCGCTGGAAGATCTGCAGATGAGTTTTATTACAAATTTAATCCAGTTGAAATAACGTGGATAAAATATTTTAAAGCTAATGTTATAAATAGATTTGATATTGCAACAAAAGTAGAATCCCTTGTCTTTAGTGGTTGTGGAGATAGAATCATAAAAATAGAGATGCCAAGCTACATATTTATAGCTTTACTCGATGTATCAGGACATGGAAAATATGCTGGTGAACAAGCTGTCAAAATCTCAAAATTTATAGACAATCATTACTATTTAAAATTAAATGACATTGTTGAGTGCTTAATTGAATATACAAAAAACATGGATAGAAGATTTGTGATAGAATTTCTAAAATTATGGAAAATAAAAAATAAATTAGAATTTTGTGGAATAGGAGATGTCTCATGTAAAATTTTTTACAAAAATAAACAATTTAGTGCACATCCTTTATTCAACTACAACAATGAAAAACTTATTACAAAAAATGGCGTATTAGGAGGTGTAAAACAAGATTGGATGAAAGATTTTAATATAATAGAAAAGGATATACCAAAGGGTGCCTTTATCCTTATGTTTAGCGATGGCATATCATCTTCTATAACACTTGAAAATACTCATTTTAATAAATCTCCCCATGAAATTATTGATCAATTATTTAACAAATATAAAAAAGAGGATGATAGCTCACTTGTTATAATTAAATGCAAATAAAATTTTATAATACAATATTATTTAATTATTCAAATCGTAGGTTTCAATAGCTGTTTTTGCTATAGTCATATATAAGAATAATTGGATTTTCTTTCTTTATATTATTTAGACAAGTAACATCAATCTCATCTAGCTTAAGTCTTGAAGCATCCTTAGCATCTCTTTCTCCTTCAGTATAGGGTGTCTCACCAAGAACAGTTATTGCTACATCATAACCTAGTGAACCAATGCCCTATTTATTATTATATTTCACATTTATATCTTCCATCACATTTTTACAAGCACTTTATAAAATAGGGAAAACTCAACTTGCGAAGTTGGGGGATTGTGCCATAGCACTTAAACTTAAGTGATCGGTAAATCTGACTTGCGAAGTCAGAGGATGGGGTTAAATTGGCTGTAATGGCTTAAATATGCTGAAAATCTGACTTGCGAAGTCAGAGGATATGCAGAAAATCTAACTTGCGAAGTTGGGAGACTACCTAGTGCGCTTTGAGTTCTAGGAAATGTCCTATTTATTTCATCAATGAGAATATTATTGTTAAAGGTTGGTCTTTTTTATTATATATTGAAATATCAGTTAATATCCATAATATATTAATAATAATTTAAAATACGTTTAAAGTTTATAAAAGGAGGTGGTTATGTCTAAAACAATACTTATAACTGGAGCATCTGCAGGTATTGGTAAAGCTATTGCCTACCAATTTGCAAAAAACGATTGGTCATTAATACTTGTTGCACGCAGACTTGAAAGATTAAAGGAAATTAAAGATGATATTGGCAAAGACAATATTCATATTGAGAGTATTGATGTAAGAGACAAAAAGAAAGTTAAGGAA
>JAXHVM010000011.1 GCA_034189185.1 Deferribacterota bacterium | reverse complement strand
GCACCATATTCAGGGGTCATAACATATACATTTAAATCTGCCTTTCCAAAGGTACCAATATCAGCTTGCCCTATGCCGGCAGTTTCAATTAATATCAAGTCAAAACCTGCTATCTTAAAAAGTTTTATTATTTGATCACTAGATTTTACTACAGGTCCAATAAAAGATCTTGTTGCCATTGATCTCATATATACACGCTCATCTGGCACACTATTTAAACGTACCCTATCGCCCAAAAGGGCCCCCTTACCCCTCTTCGTAGGATCAATTGCTAAAATAGCCATCCTTTTATCTGTAAACTCATTTTTAAAATACCTTATAACTTCATCAATAAGGGATGATTTTCCTGCGCCACCAACACCTGATAGTCCTATTGTTACTGAATTAGATTTTGCTTTATCTAAATAATAATCTATTAGATCACTATGCTCCTTAGACCATTTTCCGCTATTTATTAAGTCCTCTACTAAGCTTATTGCTTTGTGCAACTTATTATCTACATTCTCTAGGTAGCATTTTAAATTGTCCTCTTCATAGGTCTTAAACCTGCTTTTATCTATTAAATACTGAACCATCCCCTTAAGTCCCATCTTGAGACCATCTTGTGGTGTAAATATCTTGGTTATTCCATAATCCTCAAGCTCTTTTACCTCATTTGGTGTGATAACACCACCACCTCCACCAAATATCCTAATTTGTGAAGCATTTTTCTCCCTTAAAAGATCATGCATATATTTGAAAAACTCCATATGACCACCTTGATATGATGTAACAGCTATGGCATTTGCGTCTTCTTCAATAGCTGTTTGCACAATCTCATAGGCAGACCTATTGTGAGCTAAATGAATGACTTCTGCCCCCAAATCCTGCATAATCCTTCTCATAATGTTTATTGAAGCATCATGCCCATCAAACAAACTTGTTGCTGTAACAATTCTAACATAATCCATTAAATAAACCTCACTTACTAATTATGTTCTATAATATATAATATTTATACTATTGTCAATTATGCGCATTTTTTAAAGATAAAAACATGTCTAAATTTAAGACAAATAAAGAAAACTAATAGTAAAATTATTTTATTAAAAGCTACAACTTTTTTATATAGCTATCAATATCCTTTATATTTTTATTTTCAGGAATTTTTAAAATTAAATATTTGCTATGATAGATATCACTTTTCAATTCTAATATATCACCTGCTTTAGGTTCATATGAAGGCTTTACTACCTTGCCATTTATAAAGACAAAACCCTCTCTTGCTGCCTCACTTGCTATTGTTCTCCTCTTAAATATACGAAGAGTTTTTAATAGTAGGTCAACTCTCATAAATCAATATTCATATTTAACAAATATATTTTCCTTTTGTCTCTCTAACCATTTGTCAAAAATTTCACTATATTTTTCTTCTCTTATCTTATCTACTATATTCTTTCTTGTATCCTCATCAATTGCCCCTGCACTTTTATAGCTTTCAATTAAAAATATTCTATAAATATTATTATCATTAACAGAGAAAATATCGCCCACATTTTGATCTTTTATCTTTTCTTTAATATTTTTTGCTAGTTCATCTCTGTTAACCCATCCAAGATATCCTCCTTTTTTTGCTGTTATGTCCTCAGAATACTCTATAGCTGCCTCAGCAAAATTACCAGTTTTACTTATATAATCCATAACTTTTCCAAATTTCTCTTTATTAGAGACAACAATAGCTCTAAGTTCATATCTATCCTTTAGCTTGTATTCATCCCTATGGGTATCTAAATAATTTTTTATATCTTCTTCAGTTACTACCATTAGTGGCTCTAATATTTTGTCTCCTATCCTTGCTCTTAATAATTGTTGTTTTAATTGCCATTTGTACTGAGACATTGGTATATTCTGCTTTGCTAGTATTTCCTCTAACTGTTCGGCAGTTATATTATTCTGTTTTGCAACAGATTCCACCGCCTTTTCAACCTCTTGATCTGTAACCTCAATACCCTCTTTTTTAGCTGCTATCTCAATAACATACTGGTCAACAAGAAATTCAACTACCTCATCGTAATATTTCTTTTTTAGGGGTATCTTCTTATTCTCATCCTTTAATGAAGCAATTTCTTTTAATTGAGCAGGATTAAAGGATTCTACCTCATATCTTGTAATAGCTTTATCACCAACAACAGCAACTATCTCATCAATTATCTTAGCCTCTACACCTTTAAAAATAGCTAATAATAAAAATATTGTAAATAATAAGTGTTTGCAAAACATATGCACAACCTCCTTAACTAACTAAACTTAAAAAATATTCATCATAAACATCATTAATGGCAACCGCTAAATCTGGTAATAAATGTCTTTTTGTATATATTTTAATCTCACCATCTTTTATTAGTTTTTGAATAACATAATCATTGTTATAATACATAAATAGATTTTGTACCTTTTTGTTTTCTTTACTAAAATAGAGAGTTGCCGAATCAGAAAAAATTGTAATTCTTTTTATCATTAATTTCTCAGCTTTATTTTTTATAAACATAATATAAATATAATTTTTAACCTCTTCTGGTATCTCACCATAAGATTCCTCAAGCTTATTAGAGAGATCAAAGATTTTATCCATCAAATCTAACTCCCCTATTGCCCTATAATATTCCAAACGCTCCCTATAATCTTCTATATAACTTGCTGGTATGTAATAGGGGATGTTTGAATTGATTTCAGTCTCACTCTCTTCTAATAAGGCCCCTTTCATCTCTGAGATAGCATTTGTAATCATATGCATATACAATTCATAACCAACAACATCAATATAGCCTGATTGTTCTGCTCCCAATATATCGCCTGCACCCCTTAATTGTAAATCATAGGAGGCAATCTTAAAACCACTCCCCAGATCAGACAATTGTTGGATAATTTTTAATCTTTTTTTCACTAAGGGTGATATCTTATCAAAATCCTTTAAGTATATATAGAAATAAGCTCTTTTATTTGATCTGCCAACCCTTCCTTTCAATTGATACAGTTGAGACAAGCCAAAATGCTGTGCATCGTCTATAATCATTGTGTTAGCATTAGCCACATCTATCCCATTTTCTACAATTGTTGTAGAAATTAATATATCAATTTTTCCAAGATAAAAATCGCTAAAGATCTTTTCTAATTTATTCGTCGGTAATTTTGCATGGGCAATGGTTATCCTTGCAAAGGGAAACCTTTCTTTTAACTTATAAGCAATCTTCTCTATAGAGAAGATATCATTGTGGATGTAGAATACTTGCCCTCCTCTCTTCAGTTCATAAGTTATGGCCTTATCAATCTCATTTTCCTTGTTTATAATCTTTGTAACCACAGGATATCTCTCTACAGGGGGTGTTTCAATAATACTTAAATCCTTTATGCCAGCTAATGATAGCTGTAAGGTTCTTGGTATTGGTGTTGCTGTTAAAGTTAAAACATCTATATTCTTTTTAAAGGCAGTAAGTTTCTCCTTGTGGCTAACGCCAAAACGCTGCTCTTCATCAATGATTAACAACCCTAAATCCCTAAAAGCGATATCCCCTGCTAAAAGCATATGGGTGCCAATTATTATATCTATATCTCCACTATGAACCCTCTCCTTAATATCCTTAACTTCTTTTTTACTTCTAAAGCGACATAAATAATCAACCTTTACAGGAAGGTTCGCAAAACGCTTCTTAAAGGTTTCATAGTGCTGATAAGCTAATACTGTTGTAGGACACAATATTGCAACCTGCTTATAGTTAGATGTAGCAATACATGCAGCCCTTATAGCAACCTCAGTCTTTCCAAAACCAACATCACCACAAATTAGTCTCTCCATAGGTTTTTTACTTTCCATATCCCTATAAATATCCATTAAAGCTGTTAGCTGATCCTCTGTCTCGTCATACTCAAAGGTGTTTTCAATTCTTGATAGAAAGAGTCTATCTATTTTAAAGGGATAACCTCTTTCAGCCTTTCTCTCACTATAAAGTTTTAATAGGTCTTCAGCTACCTTTTTTGCAGACTTATATGCTCTTTTCTTCAGTTTATTCCAATTACTACTTCTTAAAGAAGAGAGCTTGGGCTTTTTCTGATTAGCTCCACCAACATATTTCTGTATTTGTTTAATCATATCAGTTGGAACATATAGAATTTCCTTATTATCATATTCTAGTTCAAGAAATTCCCCTAATCTGCCACCTATTGTTTTACTAACCAAACCTTTAAAGATAGCGATACCATAGGTGATATGAACTACGTAATCTCCTATTTCAAGATCTAAAATAGTCGTTTTAAAAGACTTATCTTGTTTTCTTGGCCGTCTTTTACGCCTAAAACCAAAGATGTTTGTCTCTGCAAAGATCGCCAATCTTCTTTTATGATCAATAAAGCCATCTGACAATTGCTTTTGATATATGTTTATGTAATTTTTTTTAGCCTCTAAACCACTATTAATTATATTATAGCTAATATTATGTTCTAATAAAATTTTTTTAAAGATATCTAAAAATTTTTCATTACAAATAGAGACAATAACCTTAAAATTATCTTTAAGTAGTTTCTTTAATAAAAGGGCAAAATTATCAATATTTTTATAAAAATTAAATTTATCTGGTATAAAATATTTTGTAGGCGCTTCATAATTCTTAAATGCCTCTTGTTCATCAGGCTCTATACTCTTATTTTCACTAATAGAGATAAATGCATTATCTAGATATCTATTTAATTCACTTTTTCTTAAAAATATTGAAGCCTCATCATAGCTGTAATTATTAATATTTTTCGCTTCTTCAACTCTCAAAAATAGATCATCAATATCTTTATCAAAGGTAAAATTTGCTAACTTAAAATTATCCCCAATTAAATCAAATATAGAGCTCATGTCATTAACAAGTGGAGCATACCAATGATGACCAGCAAATTTACCATATAGTTCAATTTTTTCATTAATAATTGGATCAAGGTGTAGTGCATCTTTAAAGGCACACGTTGTGTATATACCTTCTGAACAAGGGTATAATAAAATATTTTCTAGTTGGGTCGTTGTTTTGTGATTAAAAATGTTATAACTAGCAATTCTCTCAATACAATCATCAAAAAACTCAATCTTTATGGGGTCATTACAAGCTATAGGATAAATTTCCAAAACCTCTCCTTTTAGAGAAAACTCACCCTTAGCAGTTACAATTTCAACATTTATATACCCCAACCTATCTAAAGTAGACAACAACCTTTCCCTTTCAATATACATGCCAGTTTTTAGTTCTGTAATTGCGTTTTTTAAAATATCAGAAGATGGTATCTTTTTAATTAGTGCATAGGGAGTGGTAACCAAACAATAGGAGTTACTCGTTAATAACCTGTAGAGCACTTTTATTCTATTTTCCAAAATATCTGTGTTAATAAGCGACTCTTCAAAGGGTGGCTGATTTAATTCATAAAAGGGTAAAGCAATTAATTCTTTTGTAAACAAAGAAAATTCATTACAATATTCATCTATCTCAGCATTGTTTTTCAATACTACAATACATTTTCCATCCTTAAAATTATCAAGTATATACCTTATTCGAAAGACTCCACTTAATAATATGCTATCCATTATAAGCCCAATCTAAATTAGTAAAAATACTTAAAACTTATCATTGATTTAATATAGTTATTACCATTTAATTTTCCACGGGGATTGATAAAAAATTATATATCATCTTCGCTATAAACAGAATCTCTATACATACCAAAAAGAATTTCATCTACTAGCTCACAAATGATATGTGCTGATAACAAATGAAGTTCTTGGACACGTGCAGAATTAATTGAGGGTATCTTTAAAATTAGATCGCACAGACCCTCAACTCCTTTTACATTCTCTCCTGTAAAGCCTATTGTTTTAACACTATTTTCAGAGGAAAATTGAATTGCCTTTATAATATTCGTATTATCTCCATCTGCAAGAAAAGCCCATAATAAATCTTTTTGGCTTATTTGTGACATTAACTGTTTTAAGTAAATATCCTCATATGAAGAGTCGCTAGCAATTGAAGTAATAGCTGAAGCGTTTGTCGTAAGTGCAATAGCCGGTAAAGGGGGCCTCTCTAAATTTATCCTATTAATAAACTCAGCAGCAATATGTTGTGCGTCAGCTGCTGAGGCACCGTTTCCAACTAAATAAATTTTACCACCACTTAAGAATGTATCAGAGATTAACCTAGCAGCTGTAACGAGAATGTTTCTAGACATACTCGCATATTTATTAAAAACAGTAATATAATTTTCAAAGATCTCTTCAACAAACTCAATCATAAATCTTAAAATGCCCCTGTTAAATGCGTTATTTTACCAGAATCAATTGATATTACATCAAATCTAGCTGTTTTATCTATATTTTTTAACACTAAAAAATATGTTGCAACCTTTCTTATCTTTTCAATCTTTTTACTGTTAACAGACTCAAAGCCATATCCATAGCTAGTGTTTTTTCTAGTTTTAACCTCAACAAATACTATCACCCCATCTTTTTCAGCTATTAAATCAATTTCACCTAACTTACAGGTAAAATTTTTCTCAATTATATTATACCCTTTTTTAATGAGATATTTTTCAGCTTTTTTCTCGCCACTCTTTCCAAGCTTCAGATTCATTTAACTGGCAATATATACCTATATTACATATTTTCGATATTATAAGCTTTTATTGCTAAATAATAATCTACTATATTATATTAATTTGCAGATTAATGAAATAATAATTTAATATTTAATTTTCAATTAGATAAATTATTGATTTATAATTTTAAAAAATCTATAGATTTTTTAAAAAAACTAGAGCTACACAATTAGGTCAACCTTACTACCTATAGTCTGATTAGACAGCTCATTTGACCTGTTAACCTGAGCTTCCCTTCTTTGATTATCCTCTTGTCTTATATCCTCTGATACACGTCTTTGTTCTACTTGGTCAGTATTTTCACTTCTTGGTTCATTGTAAGTACTATAAGTATCATATGTAGTTGTATAGCTACCTGATACTCCATTTATAGGCATTTTTACCTCCTACTATTAATATATAAACTTAATATTTTTAAACAATAAAATAAATTAAAATTTATTAGAATGAATCTTATCAAAGGGAAGATCACTATATTTAATAGGCTCTTTACTTTCAGCTCTATAACCAAAGCCAATCATACACTCAACCTCATATTTAGCTGGAATATTAAGAACACTTTTCACATATTGAGAAGCCCAAACTTCATCATCATGTTTACGGTTTCTTATCTGCACCCAACAACTATCAACATTCATATCTAAGGCTGTCATTTGCAGTAATATCGAGGCAATACTGCAGTCTTCAATCCACACATCAGATTTTTCTGGATCAGCGCAGACCACAATAATTAAAGGGGCATTTTTTAAAAAAGCTGATCCATGAGGTTTTGCTCTTGATAGTTTTAAACAAAGATCTTTCTCGGTTATAAAGATAAACTCCCAGGGTTTCCTGTTTTTAGAAGTTGGTGCTCTTAGTGCAGCCTCCTTTAATATTTCCAATATATTTTCATCAATGGGTTTATCTATAAAATTCCTAATACTCCTTCTTTTTCTTAACAGCTCTATCATAATAACCCCCGATTCTCTATTTATTAGTAATTAATCTTAAAATTTTTATATTTATTTGCAAGAAATAATATATTGTAATAATGCTCGGATTATATAATATAAATTATTAATTCATTTTTCAAATACATGTGCACATTAAGATTAGATAATATCTCATTTATATATAATGACATACCTATATTACAGAATATATCTTTTAATTTCAAAGTAGGTAAAATCTATACTCTATTTGGCAAAAGTGGTAGCGGTAAAACAAGCCTTTTAAAAACATTATGTGGTTTGACAACTTTTAATGGTAATATCTATTTAAATGAAAAGAATATCTATAATCTTAATCCTCAAAAATTACATAAAAATATTCAATATTTACACCAAGAACCTGTGCTCTTTGATGGAAGTGTTTTTTGTAACCTACTTTTACCGTCATATTTAAAATTTAATTCTATGTTAAAGATAGACAGAGAAGAAATTCTGTTATTAATGAAAAAATTAGGGCTTGATAAATCATATCTAGAAAAGGATGCTCAAAAACTATCGGGCGGAGAAAAACAAAGGATTGCTATTATCAGGGCAATATTATTAAAGCCAATTTTTCTACTACTAGATGAGCCCACATCAGCACTGGATATAAAAAATGAAGAACGATTATTAACGCTTGTTAAAGAGTTGAAAGCTAAAATGTGTATAATACTTGCTACACATTCATTAGCACTTATTAAAAATTCAGATAGTATAATATATATAGATAATGGCAGAATAATTAAAACCTTTGACAGTTTAAATATTAATGAAATAAAACAACTATTAGGCTCATAATGGATACCTCAATTACTATAGTAAATATTTCAATAAATCGTTTTATATTGCTCTACCTTTTTATTGGTTTTGTTCTATTGATATATAATTATTTAAAACTTTCAATCTTTAAAGATCTATTAATAGCTGTATGCAGAATGACAGTGCAGTTAATTATAGCAGGCTTTATTCTTTTATATATTTTTGATATCAATAGTTTTTGGCTAGTAATATTAGTATTTACCTTTATGTCTTGTTTTGCAACTCACACAATTTTAAGAAGGGCACATATGCGTATACCTAAGTACTTCTTTAAGATCTTTATCCCTGTTTTTTTAAACGGCTTATTTATGAGCTTTTTCTTTTTATATATAATAGTCCACCCAGAGCCATGGTATGATGCTAGATATTTTATACCTATTACTGGAATGGCACTGGGTAACTCAATGAATGCATGCGCTTTGGCTATAGATAGATTCTTAGACTCTATCAAAAATAATTTAAAAGAAATAGAAACTATTTTAGTTCTTGGGGGCACACAATATGAATCAATAAAAAAATTCTATTCAAATTCTATTAAATCAGCCTGCATACCAATAATTACTAATATGAGTGGTATTGGCCTTGTCTTTTTGCCAGGTTTACTCACTGGTCAAATTTTATCTGGAGTAAACCCGCTAATTGCAATAAAATATCAAATAGCAATAATGATTATAATAGTTTCAAGCATCACATTTACCTCGATATTCACATTATTTGTAACATTTAAATCTATATTTGATACTAGGGATAGACTTAAATACGAATTAATTGATTAAATATTTAAAAGTTTTCCAAATTTTTGAACCTTGAAAGTAAAATATCTTGTAAATTAACACCTACAAATTAGCTATTCTTTCAAGAAGAGGGGGATGAGAATAGTTAACTTTTACATATAAAGGGTGCGGTATTGGATAAGATAGATTATCTTTATGTAGCTTTATTAAAGTATCTATAAATACCTTTTTATCCTCAATTAAAGACATGGCAAAATTATCTGCTTCATACTCGTGTTTGCGTGAGATAGATAAAAACAGTGGTTTCAACACTTTGACACAAGGTGATAGCAATATTGAAATTATAAATAATCCAGTAAATAAATCTTTTTCAAAACCAAAAGCCTTGTATAAAAAAGTACTATTTATCAAAAAATTAGCCACAAAAAAAGAGATAAAAATTATAATAAACAAAATAAATAGCATCTTCTGCAAATGCTTTTTCTTGTAATGTCCAATCTCATGAGCCAATATAGATAATATTTCATCAGTTGTATGATTTTTCAAAAGTGTATCAAATAAAACAATACGCTTATTTTTGCCAAAACCCGTAAAATATGCATTTGAATGGGTTGTTCTTTTTGATGCATCAATTTGGAAAATATTTTTTACTGGAAATTTTGCTTTTTCAGCTAGAGAAAAGATCTTTTTTTCAAGTTCTTTATCTTTTAATGGTTCAAATTTGTTAAATAATGGGGCTATAACTGTAGGATATAAATAGATCATGCTTAGATAAAAAAGAAAAATAGCTGTTGCACCATAGATATACCAATAATCTCCACACGCTCTTATTACCAAAATAATAACAATTAAAATAATCGATAAAATAACAAAAGATATTATGCATTTCACAATAATATCTTTAATATATAAAAAAACTTTTGTTCTATTGAAACCGTAATTTTTCTCAATTTTAAATGTTTTATATGCATCAAAGGGCAGTGTTATAAAGCCAAAAAAAAGCTGATAAAACGTAAAAAAGATTATAGCTCTTAAATATAAATTACTATAGGCATCAATAATTAATGAGGCAAACCATTGAAAGCACCCTGCTATTAAAAAAGTGAAAAAAAACAGATTTATTAGTATACTTTCAAAGAAAGCTACCCTGATTCCATCCCTAATATAGGCAGCACTTTTCTTAAGTTCGTCTTTTGTATAGATTGTTAAGGCTTTACCTGGTGGGTTTTTACAAGATTTCTCGATATAGTCATAATTTAGTTTATCTATAACTAATTCGTATATTTCAATAAATATTAATACTAAGACAATTATAAACCCATAAATATTCAAATATTGCCCTCAATATATGATTAGAATAATATGATTAAAAATTATACAATATAATATACAAGAGATAATTAAATATACAAATTTAATAATAATCTTTAGAAAAGATTAAATATGTCCAACCTCTCAAAGAACTGTCTTATATTATTTCTTATATGAACCATTCTGCTTCTAATTTGCCCTCTATTAATATTAAGCTTATCCATATCTTTTTGTGTATTAGCGTTAGTAGATTTCAATACAGGTATATTTTCTCTTTGAACATTTTGACTATGTACGTTTAATGAGTAAGAAATTGCTGGTGTACTTAAAGATAAAAATAACCCTAATATAAGTACTTGAAAAAATCTTTTTTTCATAAATTCCTCCCTTTTGATTTAATTTATTATTTAATTAATATATTCTGCAGTTTTTTTGTCAAGCTAAAATGAAATTTATAATTATAATACAATGTAAGTTACTTTTATTAATTATGTGTACATTATAAACTTTAATTTCATAATAATAGTGCAACCCCTTTTAAATTATAAGAACCTACAAAGATAAAATTTTCATCTCCAAGGAGATGGCATGTACTTTACTTATTCTAAGACTATACATTTTCAGCTTGACAATGAGAGGGTAAATGCAGATAATTTTATTTTGCTAATTAATTATATAGAGGTAATTAATGAAGAGAGATCTTTTTACGCCTGGCCCAACTAACATACCTGAAGAAGTGATGTTAGAGATGGCAAAACCTATAATTCATCATAGGACAGAGGAGTTTGAAAACATTTTTGGAAATGTGAGAGAGGATATAAAAGAATTGTTCGGCACTAAAAGAGATGTTATTGTGTTGTCAGGCTCAGGAACATTGGGAATGGAAGCTGCAGTTATTAATACTCTTTCTGAAGGCGATAAGGTTCTAATAGTAAATGCCGGTAAATTTGGTGAGCGTTGGATAGAAATAGCAAAAACCTATAATTTAGATGTAATAAGTATTGATATTGAATGGGGGCATTCTGTTAACCCAGATATAGTAATTGACACAGTAAAGAAAAATCCATCAATAAAGGCTGTCCTTGTCCAGGCAGGAGAGACTTCTACAACAACTTGCCATCCAATCAAAGAGATAGGCACTGCTCTAAAAGCAATAGATGGACCACTATTTATTGTGGATGGGATAATATATATTGGGGTTAGCCAGGCTAAAATGGATGAGTGGGGAGTTGACCTCTTTGTTTCAGGCTCTCAAAAAGCACTGATGTTGCCACCTGGCCTCTCTTTTGTGGCTATCTCTGAAAGAGCTGAAAAACAACTAGGAAAATCAAGCCTTCCAAAATATTACGCTAATTTAGTAAAAGAACTTAAAGCACAAAGAAATTATACTACTGCATATACCCCAGCAATTAGCCTAATATTGGGATTAAAAAAATCATTAGATCTAATAAAAAAAGAAGGGCTAGAGAATGTACATCTAAGGCATAGAATTATGGCAGAGATGACGAGAAAAGCAATCTCTACTTTAAACTTAGAATTATTATCAAAGGGAATACCCTCTGATGGGGTAACGGGAATAATTTTAGAGGAAAAAATTGCTAAAGATATAATAAATTTTGCTAAATATGATCTAGGTATAACCTTTGCAGGAGGACAGGGCAAGCTATCAGGCAGGGTTATAAGAATCTCCCACATGGGTTATTGTTATTATTTAAATGTTATAAAAGCAATATCCGCATTAGAACTATCACTTGTTAAAAATAATGTTGATATAAAATTAGGAGAAGGTGTAAAGGCAGCTGAAAACGTATTAAAGGATCATTTAATTGGAAAATAATCCATTTATAAAAACATTTAAAATTAATAAGATTAAAAACAAGTTAGATAGGATTTACACAAAGTATGGTTATATCAATATTGATTTGCCAACATTCGAATACTACGATATATTAAAAAACACAACAAAAGATTTTGCAGATGAAAATATTATACGCTTTATTGATAGAAACAGTGGAAAGTCAATGGTATTGAGACCTGATTTTACCCCTCAGATATGTAAAAATGTTGCACACTATCTACCTGAATTGCCACTTCCCATAAAGCTATACTACCACGGCAATATATTTAGAAATGTTTATGAAAACAAAGGTTTAAAGTCTGAAACTAGTCAAAGTGGAGTAGAGATATTAGGCATCCCTGAATTTGCAACTGAGCTAGAACTACTTTCATTAATCAATGATATTATTAATACTTTTCATTTGAATGATGTATACATAATATTTGGGGATCTAAAACTTCTAAACATAATTTTATCATTAATCCCAAGCTATAAAGATAAGTATATGGAACTGTTGAAGAATAAAGATTTTCTTAGCATTAGATCCTTATTTAATGATATAGTAATTGATAAAAAAATAAAAAATTTCTTGATAGAACTGCCTATGATTATTGGCAAGCCTTCTATTATAAAGGAACTTATTAAAATAGCCGATTTTAATAATGATATAGAAGAAAGGTTGCATGAGTTATTTGATTTTTTCCACATCCTTGAGGAAAAACTAGATCCTCTTTTTAATATTATATTTGATGCATCTGAGCTAAGAGGTCTTAACTACTATACAGGAATAAATTATGATATTGTTATTAAAGATAGGGGCATAACATTAGGGGGTGGAGGTAGATACGATAATCTTATGAGTATATTTAACCATGATGTAAAGGCTTGCGGATTTGCTCTTAATCTAGATTTATTATCAGACTATTACAATCAAAAATTTACAAAAAATAAAATAGATTATTTAATAATTGGTGAAAAAAATATTGATCAACTATTTAGGCTAAGAAAAAAGGGTTGTTCTGCACTTCTTATTAATCATGAAGATGAAATAAATAATCTAGAAAACTTATATACTTTTAGTAATGTTATAAAGTGAGGTGTAATATGCAAACATTAGTTGTTGTTGGTGCACAATGGGGGGATGAAGGAAAGGGAAAAATTATCGATTTTTTTGGAAACCAAGTTGATGTTATTATTAGATATCAAGGTGGACACAATGCAGGACATACTGTTGTCATTGATGACAATAAGTATATACTACATTTACTACCCTCAGGTATACTACGCAAAGATAAAATTAATATTATAGGGAATGGTGTTGTAGTAGATCCAAAAGCACTATTAGATGAAATAGATGGTCTAAAACAAAAAGATATCCATCCAGACAATAGGCTATATATAAGCGATAGAGCACATGTTATAATGCCATACCACAAAATATTCGATAAAATGAGTGAAAATAAGAAAGGAATTAAAAAGATTGGCACAACCGGCAGAGGTATTGGCCCAACCTATGTTGATAAAATCGCTAGGATAGGAATTAGAGTTGGTGATATGCTAGATAAAGATCTTTTATATGAAAAGATATCAGAAAACGTTAGAGAAGTTAATGAGATAGCTGCTAAATCTTTTGATTTGCCACCACTTAGTGCAAATAATATCTATAATGAATATCTAGAATATGGTAAAAAAATTAAAGAATATGTTTGCAATACAAGCTATTTAATAAATAAACTGTGGGAAGAGAAGAAAAAAATAATGTTTGAGGGAGCACAAGGAACTTTACTAGATGTAGACCATGGAACCTATCCATTTGTTACCTCAAGTAATTCAACAACAGGTGGCGCATCAACAGGGAGTGGCTTGCCGCCAACAAAAATAAATGGCGTTGCAGGTGTATTTAAAGCCTATACAACAAGAGTTGGAAGTGGTCCTTTCCCAACTGAATTAAATGATAAGATTGGGGAACAATTGAGGGATTCTGGCATGGAGTTTGGCGCAACAACTGGTAGACCAAGGAGATGTGGATGGTTAGATTTGGTAGCTTGTAAATATGCAGTTATGGTTAATGGTATTAATTATATATGTTTAACGAAACTTGATGTATTAAACACACTAGATTATATTTATGTATGTACAGCATATAAATATAAAGATAGGATAATAAAAGAATTTCCTTCTGATATTAACGTATTAAAGGAGGTAGAACCTATATATAAAGAATTTAAGGGTTGGAAGAAGGATATTTCAAAAATTAGAAACTATAATGAATTTCCTATAGAAACAAAGGGTTACTTGGATTATATTAGGAAAGAGTTGAATATTGACTATGCGATAATATCGGTTGGCGCAAATAGAAAGGATACATTAGTTATAAATGAAATTTTATAATTTTAACTTGACAATAGTGAGTGCTTTTGATATATGAGTTTTTTACACTAAATATAGTGGGCCGTTAGCTCAGTAGGTAGAGCAGCTGCCTTTTAAGCAGCGGGTCGCAGGTTCGATTCCTGCACGGCTCAGATGTCCCCATCGTCTAGTCTGGCCTAGGACACCGGCCTTTCGAGCCGGCAACGGGGGTTCAAATCCCCCTGGGGACGTAACTTAAGAGGGCCGTTAGCTCAGCTAGGTAGAGCAGCTGACTCTTAATCAGCGGGTCGCAGGTTCGATTCCTGCACGGCTCAGATGGTATAGTATTTGGGCGGTTAGCTCAGCTGGGAGAGCACCGGCCTTACAAGCCGGGGGTCGCAGGTTCGATCCCTGCACCGCCCATATGATAAAATAAGGGGGCGTAGTTCAGTTGGTTAGAACGCCGGCCTGTCGAGCCGGAGGCCGCGGGTTCGAGTCCCGTCGTCCCCGTTATATTTTTCTATGAAAATATTAGCAACCAATAAAAAAGCATACCATGACTATGAAATTTTATCTACCTTAGAAACTGGTATATCTCTTTTAGGAACAGAGGTTAAATCAGCAAAAGAAGGCAGAATGAACCTGAAGGATTCTTATATTAAGGTCATAGGTGGTGAAGTATACTTAATAAATTGCCATATCTCTCCTTATACGCATGGCAACATATTAAATCATGACCCCATAAGAACACGTAAGCTATTGTTGCACAAAAAAGAAATAAATAAATTGATAGGGCTATCAAAAGAAAAGGGTTTGACAATTGTCCCACTAAAGGCATATCTCAAAAATAATTTAATAAAGATCGAAGCAGCTGTTGTTAGAGGTAAGAAAAAATTTGACAAAAGAGAAACAATGAGAAGAAAAGAAGTTGATAGGGAAATTGAGAGAGCCATAAAAAACAAAATCACAAAATTTTATTAATTGAATTTATCGTTTGCATATATCCAAATAGTTTGCTATTAGTTTTATAAATATATCTTGAAAATAAGCGGAGGTATGTATGAATGAAAAACATATAATTATAGCTAAATCCCAAGGATTTTTCATGTTAACTATATTATTGCTTAGTTTATTTTTAATAAACAATGCTTACACAAAAGAAAAATATATTTGTGGTATTGGCAATGACGCAATTATGAATAGTAAAAAAGACCCACAACAACAAAATGAAGCCATAGCTAACCTTATAAATACAGTTACAAGTTCATTGGGGGGTATTTTACAAGGTAGTGGCAATGAAGAAATAACAGTATCAAATGAGGTTATTGATCAACTACTCAACATATTCTTTGTCCTTTCAAGGGATGCTGAGGCCGTCCAAGGCTACTATTGTTTACCTGAATCAACCTATATAAATGTATTAGACAACTTAACTGCTATAATTTTAGAATTAAGATAAATAATTTTTTATACTATTTATTAGCTTTTCTCTGAACTCATTAAAATTAGCATCATAGTGATATATAATACTACTATTTTTCATGCTACTAATAGCTTGTGTGATTAATCCTCTCTTATTTTTATCAAACAACTCTATGTCAATATCTAACTTTTTTGTATATTTATTATTAGAAAAAGTCAGATACACAGCTAATGGATCATGGAGATAAAGACTGCCTTTAGTTTTTTTCTCATAGAATTTTGCAGCTTCATAGAAGATATTTTTAGAACCAAGACAAAAATCCTCACTTGAAAGAGATATTTTTCTTGTTATATCAAGACTAACTAATTCTAAGGGAATACCTGACTTTAAAATTATATAAAAGGCATTTGGGTCATAGCCAACATTAAATTCAGCATAACCATTATAGTTGCCCTTAGAATATATAGCACCCCCCATAGAAACTATTTTATTAATACTACCCATACTATAGGGGTCTAAAACATATGAAATAGCGATATTTGTTAATGGACCTAATGTTATAATAGTTAGCTCTTCTTTTAACTCTTTTGCACATTTAATAATATAATGTGGAGCACTAGGTTTTGCATAATAACTATCTATTTTACTTTTATTATATCTACCAACAATATTTGCAAAACCATCTAGACCATGTATTTTTTCAGCTCTCTCCACTATAAATGGTGTTAACGAGTGTGAAGCGCCAATAAATATATTTTCAAAATTTATATTAAATAGATCTAAAAAAAATCTAACATTAAAAATAGCCTGCTCAACCTCAATATTACCTATAGTTGTTGTAATGGCCTTTATATTATTTCTCTTTTTATCAAATGCATAAGCCAAGGCAAAGATATCGTCAATTCCACCATCAGTATCTATTATATAATTCATTTAATATACCTTAAGCCGCTGTCACATTACGGAGCTTTTAATATTTTGTATCTTCTCTTTTAAGAGATTATTATCTGCGCCAATTTTATTAGAGACTTCATCAATTATACTGCTATCAAGCTTTTTCTTCCTTTCAATAATATTTGAGTAGTATATTGTTAAATTAAATATATTATCTGTCAAATGATGATGTTTTGTAACAGCATCAACAATCTGTGGGGCTATATTCCATTTTTTTAGTAGAATACTCCCCACCTCAGCATGATTAAAACCAGTCTGCTTTGCTTCATCTTCTATAGACTTTGTACTTGTATATAAAAAATCAACAAGAACTATCTTACCTATATCATGTAATAGCCCTGCCAAGTAAATTGATTGTATATTTAGCGCACTATTAAGTGAGGCAATACTCTCAGCAATTCTTGCAACATTAAAGGAATGCATCCAAAGCCTTATACCAGTTGTATTATAAATAGAGAAATTCTTTGTATAAAATTGTCTAAATGAAATAGCAACAGCCAATTTAGCTAAATTTCTAAAACCAAGTAAAACAGCTGCTCTATCTATACTATTTATCTCTACCCTTAAACCATAAAAGGGAGAATTAACAAGTCTCAGAGTTGCCGAAGCAAGTCCTTGGTCCATCTTTATAGTATCAACTATCTTTTTCATTTGTGCGTTTATATCCCTTGTTAAATTTATTAGTTCTGATGCAATTGTGGGAAGCGATGGTATAGATTCTGCTTTTTTATATATACTATCAATAGAAATAGAGGGTTTCCTTCTATTTAATGTCCTATTTTTATCAGTTTTTAGATTAATTCGCTGTAATATTAAGTTTTTGTTGAAAAATGAGTAGATAGTGCCTTTTACATTATAACCATTAGTATATTTTAATAAGGCAGGATCTTCATTAGTTATATAAAAATATGTTGGTTTTAAAAATTTATTAGGCAATTTCTTAAAATCTTCCCTACTTGAAATCTCCAAAAAAACACAATCAGCATCTTCATAACTTGTAAACTCTACACCACCATGTAGTTTATGCCTTAGCTTGTTTAGCTCTTTATCGCTTCCAGCAAAATGTATATTCATTAATTCTTCCAAATTATTATTTATGAAACATTTTTAATAACTCTAACAAGCTCAGTAAAACTAAAAGGCTTATAGAGATGATGCCCTATATTTAGCTTTTTTATTTTATCCAAGCTATCCTTATCGTTTTGAGCGGATAATATTATTATTGGGATATTGTCAAAATTCTTACTATTCTTAATTTTTTCATAAGCTTCCAAACCATTCATCTCTGGCATTTTTATATCCAAAATAATTACATCTGGCCTTTCATTAATAGCTAATTCAACAGCCTTTTTACCATTTGAAGCCTCCAATACAATGTATCCTCTTTTTCTTAATTGAATAGCTATCATTTTTCTAAGCTTAAATTCATCGTCAGCTAATAAAATTTTCATAATATTGATTATAATTTAAAAAATGTTTTTTTAAATAATATATTGACATTTATTTTATATATTATATTTAGAGAATAAATGCCGAAGTGGTGGAACTGGTAGACACGCCATCTTGAGGGGGTGGTGGTCAAATGACCGTGGGGGTTCGAGTCCCCCCTTCGGCATTTATATAATCTTCTTTGCGAAGGTCTCCCTTATAAGAGATATAAGTTTTCTAAACATATCAAAATCTAAAGATTGTTTCCCATCACTCAAAGCTTTTTCTGGCTCATTATGCACCTCTACCATTATTCCATCAGCACCTGCTGCAATAGCAGCTAATGACAAAGGTATAACATAATTTTTGTTACCAGCAGCATGTGAGGGATCAACTATAACTGGTAGGCAGGTCTTTTCTTTTAGAACAGGTACTGCTGATATATCCAAGGTATTTCTTGTTACATTCTCAAAGGTCCTAATCCCTCGTTCACACAATATCACTTTTTTATTTCCCTTTAACAGTATATATTCAGCTGATAGTAAAAATTCATCAATTGTTGCTGATAGGCCTCTCTTTAATAATACCGGCTTATCTTGTCTTCCTAAAGCCTCTAAAAGATCATAATTATACATATTCCTTGAACCAACCTGAAATAC
The DNA here is from genome assembly GCA_034189185.1 of Deferribacterota bacterium. Taxonomy (NCBI): domain Bacteria; kingdom Pseudomonadati; phylum Deferribacterota; species Deferribacterota bacterium. Next base: position 7,236 of record JAXHVM010000011.1, on the reverse strand, counting down.
ATCAATATAGTCATACATATATTCGATTTCGCTTGTATTCATGACCTCTGTTACAATAGGCAAACCTGTGAACTTTTTTGCTTCTAATAAATATTCCAAGGCTTCTCTGCCCAAGCCTCTAAAAGAATAGGGAGATGTTCTTGGCTTATATGCACCACCACGTAGCATTGAAGCACCAGCATTATTAGCAAAATTGGCAATATCTAATAACTGTTCTCTAGTCTCTACCGAACAGGGCCCAGCTATAATGAAAAAATTATCATTACTAATACCTAGCTCATCTAAGAATCCAATATTTTCTTTTTGAGCATATAACATATTGTTAGCCATTTTCTAACACCTCTTTTAAATTTATCCATAAAAAAAGGCCGCAAATCCGTGAGGACTTGCGGCCTCTATGTTATATAAATCTACACCTCTAAGGCCGCAAGACCATAGTAATATACCATCCATAAAAAAAATAATTTGCTAATAGAACTTTCAAAACACCAGACAAGGTAGCATAAATTAAACTAATTAGCATATTAGCACCTAAAGTATTTAATACTATATATATTAATTGTATTTTTTTCAATAATTAAATTGAAAAATTTTATTAATAGTATAATCTTAAGCATATGAAGCTTTTAAATATTCTAAAAGAAGATATAACAACTGCTTTTAGAAAAGATCCGGCTTGTAGAAATATATTAGAAATAATATTTTGTTATCCAGGTTTCCATGCACTACTATTACATAGATTTGCACATTCATTATGGAATATACATCTAAAATTTTTAGCTAGACTACTATCACATATAAATAGATTTTTAACTGGCATAGAAATACATCCTGCCGCAAAAATAGGCAGAAGATTTTTTATTGACCATGGCATGGGCGTTGTAATAGGGGAGACAGCTGAAATAGGTAATGATGTATTATTATACCATGGTGTTACCCTAGGTGGCGTTAGCCTTAAAAAAGAAAAAAGACACCCCACTGTTAGCAACAATGTAGTAATAGGTGCAGGAGCAAAAATATTAGGACCAATAAATATTGGAGAAAATTCTAAAATTGGGGCAAACACAGTGGTTATAAAAGATATCCCAGATAATTCAACCGTGGTTGGTATACCTGGTAAAATTACAATTAATAAAGGCAAAAAAGTATTTGATTTAGACCACAACAAATTACCCGATCCATCGGCAACAATAATCAAAAATCTTATTAATAAGATTGATAGATTAGAAAAAGAGATTGATAAGCTAAAAAAACAATTAAATGAAGCTACATATGTAGATTTAAAATCTGAATAAATATTAGGAGCATATAAATGATCTATTTTGACAATAGCGCAACAACTCCAGTTGATTCAAGGGTATATAATGCAATGAAACCTTATTTTACTGATAAGTTTGCAAATCCTTCGAGCATACATCTGCTAGGCAGAGAAGTTAATGAGGATTTAGCAATAGCAAGGGAAAATATATCAAAATTAATCAATGCTTTACCTGAAGAAGTAATCTTCACTGGCAGTGGTACCGAATCAGATAATTTAGCTTTAAAGGGTATAGCCTTTGCTCTAAAAAATAAAGGTAATCATATTATCACAAGCTCAATTGAGCACAAGGCAGTTTCTGAAACTATGAAATGGTTAGAAACAGCCGGTTTCACTGTAACATATTTACCTGTTGATAAAAAAGGCACTGTTGATTTAAGTTCATTAGAAAAAAGCATAAATGATAATACTATACTCATATCAATTATGCTCGCAAATAATGAAATTGGTACAATAGAGCCAATGAAAGATGTAGTAAATATTGCAAAGCCTAAGAATATTATTGTGCATACTGATGCAGTTCAAGCTATAGGGAAAATGAAAATTGACGTTAACGAATTAGGTGTTGATCTTTTAACTTTTTCTGGTCATAAAATATATGCCCCAAAGGGCATAGGGGCATTATATATTGAAAATTCATTAAAAGATAAAATTGTGCCGTTAATACATGGTGGTGGTCAAGAATATTCAATTAGATCTGGCACTGAAAATGTTCCCTATATTATAGGTTTAGCTGAGGCCTGTGATATTATCAATAAAGAATTAGACAACGAGGTTAAGCATACCAAAGCAATAAGAGATAAATTTGAAGAATTACTTTTAAAAGAGATACCAGATATTTATATCAATGGAGATGTTTCTAATAGGGTTTGTAACATTAGCAATATATCTTTTAAATATATTGAAGGTGAAGCATTAATGGCCTATACACCAGAGATATGTTGTTCGACGGGGAGCGCCTGTTCTTCAGAAGAAGGACCATCACATGTTTTGAAAGCCATTGGAATCAACCCGATAGATATTCATGGCACTATTAGATTTAGTTTTGGTAGATTCAATAGGTTAGAGGAGGTTCCAAGGGCTGTTAGTTTGCTAAAAGACTCTGTTGCTAAACTAAGAAAGTTATCACCCCTTTACAATAAAAACAAATAATTTCTATGCCCTTGCCTCAAAATCAAGTTCTTAATTAGTAAAATCTAATACATGTTTACCCTTCTTTTTCCAGAGAAAATTCTGCAGTATCAAACCAAAAACCATCTTTATGTATATAATCTAATTCAGCTTGAATTATCATATAGTGCTTATCTTCCACAGCTGCAAGATCTTCAAATAATTTTTTAACTTCCTCATTTTCTGCTTTTCTACTCTCCTCCAAATAGAAATCTCTTGCCTTCATTTCATGGCTTAAAGCAGTATTTAATGCATCCTCATCTGATACGTACGCTTTTTCGACAGGCTGCAAACTACTCTCATCAACGTTTGGCACAATCTTAGAGAGCCTTCCCTTTGGAACCTCAATATTCTCATAAGGCTTACCAGCCATCTTTTTATCAATAAATTTTTCTATAAGCTCCAAATGATCAACCTCGTCTGATGCCAATTGTATAAACATATTTTTTCCAGAAATAACATTTGTTTTTTTTGCCAAGCCCAAATACATCCTTAATCCATTTTTCTCAGCCTCATAAGCTAATTTAAGAGCTTCTAATACATTATCCATAAAGCACCTCCTTTTCCAAATAATATAATTAGTTAATAATAGTATTGCAATCATTAAATATGTGGTATAATAAATATGTCAGATGTTTAATTACTGTTAATTAATGAAATATACGAGGAGGCAAGTATGAATCCCTTAGCAGAAAAACTAAACAATGCAATAAAAGAGGAAAATGTAAATGTATTTAATATGTTGTCAGATTTAGGAAAACAACTCTTTATGCCAAAAGGCATATTAACACAAACAGCAGAGGCAAAAGAAAAAGCATATAAATACAATGCTACAATTGGTATTGCTCTTGAAAAGAAAAAACCTATGTATCTAGATTGTATATATGAACCACTAAAAATCTTTAAGCCTGAGGATCTATTCCCATATGCACCAAATACAGGTAAACCAGAGTTAAGAAAAGCATGGAAAGAAAAGATGATAAAAGACAATCCATCCCTTAAAGGTAAATATCTATCCCTACCACTTGTAACCAATGCCCTAACTCACGGTTTATCTATAGTATCTGATATGTTTATAGATAAAGGTGATAATATAGTTACCCCTGATAAATACTGGGGAAACTACAGGCAGGTCTTTGCTGTGAGGAGAGGAGCTGAGATATCAACCTTCCCGACATTTACAAAGGATAAAAAATTTAATATAAAGGATTTTTTAGGCAAAGTTGAAGAGTGTGGCAAAATAAAAGAAAAGGTCTTGGTATTACTAAATTTTCCAAACAACCCTTCAGGTTATATGCCTTCTAAAAATGAGGTTGTTGAGCTTACCAATGGATTGGTAGAGCTTGCAAATAATAATATAAAAATAATTGCTCTAGTAGATGACGCTTACTTTGGTTTAAACTATGAGGATAATACCTTTGATGAGTCTATATTTGGACTGCTTGCCAATAGATCAGATAATCTGCTAGCAATAAAACTCGATGGAGCAACAAAAGAAGAGTTTGTATGGGGTTTTAGGGTTGGTTTTATAACCTTTGCTTCCACTAATAATACGCCCCAAGAAAATATGCTAAAAGCTTTGGAGAGCAAAGTTGCCGGCCTAATTAGGGGAACAATCTCAAATTGTCCACATGCATCACAAACATTTGTTTTATATGGTTTAAATCATCCTGATTTCAAAAAACAAAGAGAAGAAAAAAGAGAGATCCTAAGAAGAAGAGCCCTTAAGATTAAAGAGGTCTTTAATAAAAATAACTATTCTGAAGCATTTGAATATTATCCCTTCAACTCAGGATATTTTATGTGTTTAAAATTAGCCAAAGTTGATGCTGAAGCGTTAAGAGTGCATCTTTTAGAAAATTATGGTGTGGGGACTGTATCGGTCAACAAAACAGATTTACGCATAGCTTTTTCATGTATTGAAGAAGAAGATATAGAAGACCTTTTTAATATAATCTATAAAGCATGTAAAGATCTTGAAGGTTAATATAAAAGCTAATTTTACACAATAATTAAAAAGAGGAACACCATACTAACATATAGTCAGAATATTTATAAAATGGTAAAATTAACTAGTTTAACTAAGGCTGCTGGTTGAGCAGCTAAAGTAGGTCCGGAGGACCTTTACAATCTTTTAAGTAGAATTCCCATAAAAAAAGATGATAATACTATTCTATCCTTTGATACATCTGATGATGCAGGAGTATACAAACTTAATAATATCTATATAGTTCAAACTATAGATTTAATTACCCCTATTGTAGATGATCCTTATACCTTTGGAAGAATTGTAGCAATTAATTCAATGAGTGATATCTTTGCTATGGGAGGGGTGCCTAAAACAGCTCTCTCTATATTATTATATAATTGCCAATTAGATAAAGAGATTATCCAAAGAATAATTGAAGGGGCTGTTTGCGAGCTAAATAAAGAAAATTGTATCCTTTTGGGTGGCCATACACTAGAAGATGAAGAATTAAAGTTTGGTTTTGCTATTACTGGTATTAACGAGGATAAGAAATTATATAGAAATAACACAATAAATCTAGATGATGATATTATCTTAACAAAACCCATTGGAACAGGTGTTATATCAACTGCAATAAAAGCCGATCTCGCCTGTAGCGAATCAATTAACGATGCAACAGAAAGTATGCTAACCTCAAACTCAAAAGCTAGCAAAATTATGAAAAAATATAATATTTCTGCCTGCACTGATGTAACAGGTTTTTCATTAACAGGGCATCTCTACGAAATGACTAAAAGTTCTGACTATAGCATCACAATTAATACTAAAAAGATTCCTATTATGGAGAAAGCATTAGAATATTCATCAATGGGGCTTATACCAGCTGGGGCTTATAGGATTAAGGCCTTTTTAAGTGCCTTTACCGATTATAGAAACATAAAAGACCCTCTATTAATGCTTCTTTTTGATCCCCAAACTTCAGGCGGCTTAATAATAACACTACAGAGCAATCAATCACAACTACTGCTTGAAGAATTATTAAATGCAGGCTATAGCGCTTCAATAATTGGCAAAGTGACAAAAAAAAAGGAAAAATTAATCTATTATACCTAGTCTCAAATATTTAAATATAAATTATTTAAATATTGACATATATATAAATATTATATATAAATAGAATAGTTATAAATTAATATTATGACTAATATTACAATCAAGAAAGGCCTTAACATACCAATTAAAGGTGCGCCTAAACAGGTGATAGATGGAAGGAAAGAAAGTGCCTACTTTGCCTATTTAGGTTCAGACTTTCCATTGCTTAAGCCCTCCTTTTTAAAAAGGGAAGGGGATAGCATAAGATCAGGGGAAGCAATTTTCTATGACAAAAAAAATCCGAATGTTAAATTCATATCTCCCTTTTCAGGTACTTTAAAAAATATAAATAGAGGAGAAAAAAGAGTATTATTATCAGTTGTGATTGAAAAAGATTATAGTGGAAAAGAAACAAATTATAATATTGGAAAACTTGATAACTATACAAAAGATGAGATAATAGAGCTTTTAATTAAAAGCGGATTATTTATTTCTATAAAGAAAAGACCCTTTGATTCAGTAGCTAATCCAGAAGAAAATCCTTCATCTATAATAATAAATGCAATAGATACAAGGCCACTATGCCCCTCAACAAAGGTTATTTTAGATGAATATAATGAACATTTTAATATAGGTTTGAATGTTATTTCTAAATTATCACAAAAAATATTTTTAACTATACCAAAAAATTTAGATATTAATGTCGCTCAAAAAAATATTAGGAAGATTCATTTTAATAATCTACATCCAGCTGGGCTAGTTGGTACACAGATATTTTACCTAGATCCAATTAAAAAAGGTAAGCTAGTGTGGTATATTGATTATCAACATGTTATTGCAATAGGCCATTTATTTACAACAGGAAGGATTAAAAAAGATAAAATAGTAGCACTATCAGGAGATGAATTTAAAAGCCCTAGATTAATAAATGTGCCAATTGGTGCATATTTAGGTGATATAACTAAAAACGAACTAAAAGATAAAAATAGAACAAGAATAATTTCTGGAAGCCCTCTCTATGGACATAAAGGAGATGGGCCTCTAAGTTATTTGGGCTTTTATAATAATCAAATAACAGCTATAAAAGACGTATCTATTAGAAAATTTATGGGTTGGGCTTTACCAGGTACAAATGTTTATTCGACAACAAAGGCCTTTTTATCCAAATTTTTATCTATAAAAAAGTATAGTTTTGATACATCCCTAAAAGGATCACACAGACCAATAATTCCAATTGGGATATATGAAAAAGTTTTTCCTTTTAAAATAAATGCAACATATTTTTTAAAATATTTATTAGTGGAAGATTTAGATAGCCTTGAAAAAATGGGTGTTTTGGGCTTAGCCGAAGAAGATTTATCGCTTGTTACATTTGTGTGTCCAGGCAAAATAGACTATGCGCCAAAATTAAGAAAGGTATTAAATACGCTAGCAAAGGAATATTGATGGGATTACAGTCTTTTTTAGAGAAAAGTAGAAAACATTTTGAAAAAGGTGGAAAATACCACTTATTGTACCCAATCTTTGAGATGGTAGATACCTTTTTATACACGCCAGGAGAAACAACTAAGGGCTTCACCCACATAAGAGATGGCATTGAGATAAAAAGGATTATGACTGTTGTAATAATAGCCCTTATCCCCTGTGTTATAATGGGTCTTTACAACACTGGACTACAAACAAATTT
>JAXHVM010000010.1 GCA_034189185.1 Deferribacterota bacterium | reverse complement strand
TTTACAGATATTAAAATAGCAATTTTAAAAGATACTGATAATTATAATAATGTTCAAACACTCATTGATTCAGCAAAAAAAGCTAGCAATTGTATTAAAATATTTGCTTTCAATAATACGTCTAATAAACTGCTTAAAAGTTTAAATAATTTACCTCAAGTTCTTATATTAAAAGAAGATAAAAAAAGTTATAAAGATACTATTAAATTCATTATAGATGAATTTAATAAATTAAATCTTCCCATCGACTACAATAGTGCGAGAGAAATATATGAACTGATAGGCACTAATGAAAATATATTAAAAAATGAAATAGAAAAATTATATCTATATTTCTACAATAAAAAAACTGTAGAAAAAAATGATATTTTTAGAGCACTCTACTTTTCTGGTGGTAACTTAGCCTTTAAATTTATAGATGCATTTATGCTGAAAGATAAGAAAAAGACAATCAAACTATTTGACGATTTAAAAGCTACTAAAACAAATATGGATATGATTTTTTATATGCTCATAAAAAGATTTAAAAAAATCCTTCTATATAAGGTATCGCCCGAATATATTAAAGATCACTCCTTTATTAAGAGAAAAATAGCAGATGCATCAAAGCTATGGGATATTCAAAGATTAAAATTATTACAAGATAAATTTTTAGAATATGATCACAAACTGAAACACTCAAATTCAAAAGCTGAACACTTTATATTCTTATTAATAAATACTATTTAGTAATTTTCTTTGACAAGGCTAGTATCAAAAGTATTATTTTTATATATACTATGTGTTACATACACACCTAATTATGAATATAAATAATAAACTAAACAACTGATGGATATCTAATATTATTAATCTCAATGTTATTTTTATGGCTTTAATAGATAAATAAATGTTTAATCAAAACTTTTTAAGCAGGATAATCTTATTAGAAGAGATCTTTATAACTTTTTCATCATCTAACTTTTTCAAAAGTCTTGCCAATGTTTCTGCTCTAATACCTAGCATTTCAGAGACTTCTTTCTTTGTTCTATTTAGATATATTGTATTGCTCTTTTGTATACTCTTTAAATATAATAAATATTTTATTAGCCTTCCTTTTGCGTCTTCTAACTGAAGGGAATCAATTTTATCCACCAAATATTTAATCCTTTTAACCAAAAAATAGATATATTTTTTAGATAATTCACTATTTGATAATATAAATTCTCTAAATTTATCCCTATCTATAGCTAATAGCAAACTATCCGTTAAAATATAGGCATTAACAGGGTAAACATCTTCCTCAAACAAGACAACCTCAGCAAAAATCTCTTTACTTTCAACAAATTTAATATGCGCCTCTTTGCCATCTTCGCCTACCCTATACAACCTAACTGCTCCATCTATCAAAAAATAGAAATATTGCGCTAGCTCACCTTCGAAAAATAGATTAGAGTTCTTTTTCTTTTTAAGAAGGGAAGTAATTTCATCAAGACTATCTACTAATTGATTATCTTTAGAATTTAAAAAAGAATATAAAAAATGTTTAATGTAATTTTTCTTTACAATATTTGACATAAATCAATGTATTATAAAATAAATATACTATATTATCAATAAAATGAATTAAAAGGAGGAAATTATGTTTTGTAATCAATGCCAAGAAACTTTAAACAATCAAGGGTGCACAACTAAGGGTGTGTGCGGCAAATCATCAGTAGTATCAGATCTTCAGGATTTATTAATATACTTATTAGAGGGTATATCACTGCTACTTAATGAAGAATCCTCTACAGAAATTTTAAAAAAATATGGTCCCTTTATGACAAATGCTTTATTTACAACAATAACAAATGCAAACTTTAGCGAGGAAAGTATTCTAAACTATATCGAGGAAGCCGTAAAAATCAAAAAAGAACTGCTAGAAAAATATAAACCAACAGTTGATAAAAACTTAGATGATATTGCTAGTTGGCTACCACAGTCAAAAAATGATATATATATAAAAGCAAGTGATATAAATAATTCATTTAGAGAGATTGACGATGTAGTTTCACTAAAGAACCTTATTCTTTATGGTATAAAAGGCCTTTCTGCCTATACAGATCATGCCCATGTACTTGGGTTTGAGGATATAAATATATATAAATTTATAATAAAGGGTCTAACAAGCGTTATAAAAGAAAACAATATAGACAAACTTCTAGAACTTGTCTTAGAGACCGGTGAAACAGCAGTTAAAGCTATGGAATTGTTAGATAGGGCAAATACAACTAGTTTTGGGCATCCTGAGATTACCAATGTCAATATAGGTGTAGGTAATAAACCTGGAATACTAATATCAGGGCATGATCTTCTTGATTTATATGAATTACTAGAACAAACTAAAGATGAGGATATCCATATATATACACATTGTGAAATGCTTCCTGCACACTACTACCCAAAATTAAAAGCCTATAAACATTTATATGGGAATTATGGTTCATCATGGTGGAAACAATCAAAGGAATTTGAGACATTTAATGGTGTAATACTTATGACAACAAACTGTATCACGCCAGTAAAAGATTCATATAAAAACAGAATATTTACTACAGGAGCTGCTGGCTATCCTGGTGTAAATCATATAAAAGACAGAGAAAAAGGAAAGCAAAAAGACTTCTCAGAAATTATCAATTTAGCAAAAAAATGTCCTCCCCCAACACCTATTGAAGATGGTTTTATTACAGGAGGTTTTGCACACAACCAAGTTCTTCAACTAAAAGATAAAATAATAGAAGCATTGGAAAAAGGTAAAATAAAAAAATTTGTTGTTATGGCTGGTTGTGATGGCAGACAGAAGAAAAGAGAATATTATACTGATATAGCTAAAAGTCTACCTAACGATACAGTTATCCTAACTGCAGGTTGTGCTAAATATAGATATAATAAACTTAAATTAGATGATATAGATGGCATCCCACGAGTGCTTGATGCAGGTCAGTGCAATGATTCTTATTCTTTAGCTTTAATAGCTCTAAAATTAAAAGAAATTTTCAACCTAACTGATATTAATGAATTACCTATTGCCTATGACATTGCATGGTATGAACAAAAAGCAGTCACCGTACTATTAGCCTTATTATATTTGGGAGTAAAGGATATTATACTTGGTCCTACCCTACCAGGATTTATAAATAGTAATATTACTAATATAATAGCCGAAAAATTTAATTTAAAACCAATAAATACAGTAGAAAAAGACCTACAATATATAACCCAATAAATAATAAATACTAAAATTACTAGGTGCTGTTTCATAATAACAATAGCAGCACCTAGTTTTGTTATTAAAATATATTAATTAAGTAAGCATATATAAGTTTAAAATTCTATTGAATCTATCTAATCTCAAATGATCTTAGATATTGCTTTGGATAATAATTTTCTGCTAGCTCTACATCATATTCTTTAATTTTATTTATTAAAAAATAGGGATACCTAAGTAGATTTCGTCCCATAGCAACTAAACTAGCATAACCGCTCCCCAATATTTGCTCAGTTTGCTCCAGTGTGGTTATTAAGCCAACTGCAATTGTTGGGATATCTACTTCCTCCTTTATAGCTTTAGCAAAATCTACTTGGTAGCCTGGATACACATTTAATTTTTGTTCCTCTACAACCCCACCAGAGGATACATCGACTATGTTTACACCAAATTCCTTTGCCATTTTTGCAAAAATAACAGTATCTTTGATGGTATAGCCACCCTCTGCATAGTCACTCGCTGAAAATCTAATTAAAAGAGGTGTTCTATCATCACAGTTTCTAATTTCACTTATAATCTCACCTATTAAACGAAATCTATTCTCATAGCTTTTATAACCGTATTCATCCTCTCTTTTATTTGTTAATGGGCTTAAAAATTCATTTAATAGATACCCATGTGCTGCATGTATTTCCATAATTTTATAGCCACACTTTTTAGCTCTTATAAAAGCACTTTTAAAATTCTTCACTAAATTTTTTATATCTTCTTTGGTTAACTCAATTGGAATTTTGTAGTCTTTTGAATATCTTATAGGAGATGGAGCATAAATATTAGATCTAACCTCTGCTTTCCTGCCAGCATGTGCTAGTTGAATACCTGCAACAGCTCCTCCTTCTTCAATACACCTTACTAATTTTGTATGACCAGCTATATGTTTATCATTCCATATCCCTAAGTCATTCTCAGTAATTCTGCCTTCAGGCAACACTGCATTTGCTTCAACTAAAATAGTTCCTACGCCACCATAAGCCCTCGTTGCGTAATGAGTTATATGAAAATCTTCAATAAAGCCTTCCTCAGAAGCAGAATACATACACATAGGTGACATAACTAATCTATTTTTTAATGTTAAATTATTAACATTAAATGATTTTAAGATATTTAGCATATATAACCCCTTATCTTTTTAAATTCTTTATTAAATAGTTTATAAATAATTCTGCCGGTCATCCCCCATATAACATAGGGACTATATTTATAAAAATACATACCTATAGGCCTTTCCCTTCTAATCCATTTCTCGCTCCAAAAATACTTATTATTTTGGAAAATATATATAGGGACACACAATAATTTTTCTACCTCATCCTCTGAAACATTAAAATGGTCTTTATTTATACCCTCTTGGACAATCCCAATAAAGGGGGTTACAATCTTACCTTTAAAAGAGATTTCATCTTTTAACCTACAGCAGATTTTTATATATTGCCTCTCTAGCCCAATCTCTTCAAAGGTTTCTCTAAAGGCAGTGTCTAGTATATCTCTATCCCCTTCTTCATAGGAACCACCAGGGAAGGATATCTCACCAGAATGATCAAGTAAATTATTTGATCTCTTTGTTAAAACTAAAAGAGGTATCTCTTTTTTAATAAATATAACAAGAACTGCTGCTCTATTAGATGTTTCAGCAGTATTTTCTCTATTAGCCATAGATAAAGGTATTATTTCTTTAAATCATCTATCTCTTTTTTTAAGGAATTAACCTCTTCCTGAAGTTTATTGGTCTTTTCCTCTAATATCAAAAAATCATCTCTAGTCACAACCTTTAATTTTTTAGCAATTGAAGAAGCAAGTTCATCTGATAATTCTTCGAATTTATCACTGGCTTTATCATAAGATTTTAAAAAACCAGAAAAGGTTGATTCCTCAGATTCTTCATACTTTTTTCCATATTCAATAAGTTTATTATAAAAATCCTTTGCTTTCTCTTCAGTCATAGAAGCAATGCCTAAACCCAATAATATAAAATTTCTAGCTATATTGTTCATTTCTTCCTCCAATTAATTTATAAAACTCCTCTATCATATCATTTAATCTATTTATATTCTTACCCCCTGCTTGAGCCAATTCTTTCTTACCACCTCCACCACCATCTATAATTGACGATAGATTTTTCACGATATCCCTCGCATCAAATCTATCTAATAGATTGTTTGTTAAACCACATAATATAAATATCTTATTTTTCTGAGTATCTATACTATAAAAAAGAACGATGCACTTTTTGAGCTTTGCCTTTACAATATCCACCATATTTCTCATAGAGGCCACATCAATATTTTTTAATTCACTAATTAATAAATAAAAATCCTCTACTTTTTCAGCTTTTTTTATTATATCTCTCTCTAAGAGAAGGGTATTTAGTTTTTCATTTAATCGGTTATTTTCATTTACTAGTTCCTTATTAGTTCTAATTAATTCCTCAACTTTACTGGCAATTTCACTACTATTACAACCTAAAATAGAACTTGCTTGGTTAAGTGATAGCATGCTCGCTGTTATATGTTTAACAGCATTAATACCACATACAGCCTCAATTCTTCTAATACCAGCTGCAACTGAACCTTCAGATAAAATCTTAAAAAACCCAATTTCTCCGGTTTGGAAAACGTGACATCCTCCACACAGCTCTTTTGAATAATCATTAATTTCTACAACTCTCACAATTTCACCATACTTTTCATCAAATAAACCAATAGCACCACTTGCTATAGCTTCCTTAAAAGGTAAATAATCTATATTAACAGTGATATTTTCTTGTATCTTCTTGTTTACCAAATACTCCAACTCTTTCAATTCATCTTGTTTTAATGCCCTATTAAAATTAAAATCAAATCTCAAGTATTTATCACAAACTAGCGAACCACATTGCCTAATCTGCGTTCCAAACAATGTTCTTAACGAGCTATGCAATAAATGTGTCGAGGTATGGTGTTTTTCAATCTCCTTTCTTTTTTCTTTATCTATTTTAGCGTTAACACCAACCCCTTCTCTCAAAGATCCATATTCAACTATAATCTCATGCAATATTAAATTATCTTCTAATTTCTCAACACTTAAAACATTTGCTTTGCCAGATTTAACTTCAATACAACCTGCATCACTTATTTGGCCACCAGCAGAAGCATAAAAGGGTGTTTCCTCTAAGATGGCTAAGCCTTTTTCACCTTCTTTCAATTCAACAACTTCTTTATCATCTTTTATCAAAGCGCTTAATCTTGTTGTAATTTCATAATTATTATAACCCACAAATTTAGAGATATACCTATCTTTTTTGAGTTTTAATTTATTATCTATATAAACAGACTTGCTCTGGGCACTCTTAGCTTTATTTCTTTGTGATTCCATTAATCTATTAAATTCATCATGATTATAATCATAGCCGCTTTCACTTGCCATATCTTCAAATAGATCCACAGGGAACCCGTAAGTATCATAAAGTTTAAAAATTTCTTTACCAGGTATAAATCTTGTCTTTTTATAGCTTTCAAAGAGTGAATTAACCAATTTTAAACCACTCTCTAATATTTGGCTAAACTTTAATTCCTCATCTTTTACTATATTAATTATAAAATCCTTTTTATCTAATAGATCTGAGTAGTGCACCTTCATTAAATCAATAACGAAATGACATATATCACAGAAAAAAGGTATTGAAAGATTGAGAAATTTACCATATCTAAGTGCTCTTCTAATTATACGCCTTAAGACATAACCTCTAAATTCATTAGATGGTAAAACACCATCCCCTATTAAAAAAGTAGCAGCTCTTGCATGATCGGCGATAACCCTTAATGCAACACCACTTTTCTCGTCTTCTTTATAATCAACACCCGCTTGTTTAGCTATTTTATTTATAATTGGAAGAAATAAATCGGTATCATAATTACTTTTAACCTTTTGAATAACTGCTGTAACCCTTTCCAATCCTAAACCAGTATCAATACATGGATTAGGTAGTGCTCTTAAAGAGCCATCTTCATCTCTATTATATTGCATGAAGACTAAGTTCCACAATTCTAAATGCCTATCACACTCGCAATAAATATCACAATCAGGCCTCTTACAGCCTACATCAGGCCCTTGATCAATAATAATTTCTGAACAAGGTCCACAAGGACCAGTATCCCCCATAGACCAAAAATTTTCTTTTTCTCCCATCTTATATATCTTATCTTCTTCAACCCCAATATTATCTTTCCATATTTTATAGGCTTCTTCATCATCATAATAAACTGTTATATATAATTTATTTTTATCTAATTTTAAATGATTTGTAATAAAATCCCATGCATAATTAATTGCCTCTTTTTTAAAATAGTCACCAAAAGAAAAATTTCCCAACATCTCAAAAAAAGTATGATGTCTCGCTGTTTTACCTACATTTTCTAAATCATTGTGTTTTCCACCTGCTCTAACCACTTTTTGGCAGGAGCACGCCCTAGTATAATCTCTCTTTTCATAACCCAAAAAGACACCTTTAAACTGATTCATACCAGCATTTGTAAACAAAATTGTAGGGTCATCTTTTGGAATAAGTGATGATGAGGCTACTTCAGTATGCCCCCTCTCTGTAAAATAGTCTAAAAATAATCTCCTTATTTCATAGCTTTTCATTTGCAATCTCTTGACTTCAATCTACTTAAATAATCATCCCATTCAATAGGTAGTAAATACTTTTTTTTATTATTACACTCTTTACAAGCAACAGCAATGTTACCTTTTTTAGTTTTACCACCTCTAATTAATGGTATTATGTGATCCATAGTTAATTCAGACTGTGGAAATTTCTTACCACAGTAATAACAAACACCTGTCCCAAGTTTATTTTTCCACCAATTTGTTTTTCTTAATCTTCTTGCCTTTCGTTTTTCCTCTTGAATTTCTTTATCTGTCGAAGTAATATTAAAAGAATACATATGTTACCTTACAAGGATTATAAACTTATACTATATATTTTCAACAATTAATTGCAACACAAAAGGAGGAGATATGAAAACAGAATTTACTGGCCTAGAAAACCACGGATTTACTAATCTATCTAATATTAGTTGGAACCTCACAACTGCTGCCCTCTACGAACAAATAATTAGAAGAAGGGAAGGACTCTTAGCACATTTAGGTCCAATAACAGTCAAGACAGGTCATCACACTGGTAGAAGCCCTGAGGATAAATTCATTGTTAAAGAAGAAACAACGGCAGATAAAATAAATTGGTCTTCAAGTAACAAACCTATTAGTGAAGAAAATTTTGATGCACTATTTGCAAGACTACAAGCATATCTTCAAACAAAAGAGGTTTTTGTTCAAGAATGCTATGCATGTGCAGATGCAAAGAATAGAGTAAAACTTAGAGTAGTTACAGAATACGCATGGCATAGTCTATTTGCAAGAAATATGTTTATTAGAGAACTAAACCATGCAGTACTTGAGAATTTCAAGCCTGACTACCTTGTAGTTGATCTGCCACGTTTTCATGCAATACCTGAAATAGATGGTACACGGAGTGAAACCTTTATAATAATTAATTTTAAAAAGAAAATTATATTAATTGGCGGAACTAGCTATGCAGGAGAGCTAAAAAAATCTGTTTTTAGTGTTCTCAATTATTTATTGCCCCTAAATAATGTATTATCTATGCACTGCTCTGCTAATGCTAGTGAAAAAGGTGATGTTGCCCTCTTCTTTGGTCTTTCAGGAACAGGTAAGACAACCCTTTCAACAGATCCTAACAGATATCTAATAGGTGATGATGAACATGGATGGAGTAATGAGGGAATTTTCAATATTGAAGGTGGTTGTTATGCAAAGGTTATAAACCTATCGCCAACTGCAGAACCAGACATTTATGAAACCACAAGGAAATTTGGCACAATCTTGGAGAATGTATCAATTGATGTCAGAACAAGGAGGATTGACCTAAATGATAGCTCTTTTACTGAGAACACAAGGGCTTCATATCCTATAACCCACTTACCCAAAATTGTCAAAAATGGAATTGCAGGTCACCCATCAAACATAATCTTTCTAACCTATGACGCCTTTGGTGTTCTGCCCCCTGTATCAAAACTAGACATAAATCAAGCAATGTATCATTTTATATCAGGATATACTGCAAAGGTAGCTGGTACTGAAAAAGGGGTAAAAGAGCCAAAAGCTACATTCTCTACCTGTTTTGGAGCCCCCTTTATGGTTCACTATCCCTCATTATATGCTAAACTCTTAGGTGAAAAAATCAAAAAATATAACGTCAAGTGTTGGCTTGTAAATACAGGGCTAACAGGCGGTCCGTATGGTATTGGAAAAAGATTTGAAATAAAATATACCAGAGCCATAATAAATGCAATTTTGGAAAATAAGCTTGATAATGTAGAATATACAACTGATAAAATATTTGGCTATAAAATACCAAAGACTGTACCAAATATACCAAAAGAGATTTTAATACCTTCTTCAAGTTGGTCAAATAAGAGTGAATATGATAAAACTTTAATGAAATTGGCACAGGAATTCAAAAACAACTTTAGCAAATATACAAATGATGTAGATAAAGATATAATTAATGGAGGACCTATAATTTAGCTATTATTATAAGATATAAAATAAATGTATTATAAAATTTATTTTCTTTTGTTAACACTTTTTTTGATTTTTATATTAATTATAAATTCTATTACTGCAATTACATCAAAAAATATAAGTGCAATCTTTTATCCCTTTAATATACAATCACGAACATTAGCCGCTATAGATTTACTAAAATTTATAACAACTGACTCAGGTATTACATCATTATTTAGAGAAAAAGACAATTTATCTAAACATATTAATATGTATTGTGAAAAATATAATTTAGATTGTAAAAAGGTTTATAAGCTTATTGAAGATAAAACAAATTTTAATCCTTATATTATCACAAAAGAAGGTAATGTTGGACTTTTATTGTTTCCAGTAGAATTACTTAAAAAAAATGGTTGTAACAATCCTTTTAATGTTGATGAATATTTAGATAGTGTATTTAATATTCTTTTAGAAAAAAACAATAATAAAAGAAAGATCCACTTAAATGACAGCTATATAACGCGAAATTATTTAAATTTATCAATAAAAAAATATTTATATAAGAAGGAATATTTAGAATAATAAATATTATTAAAAAACAAATTTACCATTTTTATATAAAAGCTCATCATCAAAAAAGACCTCTGAGCTTTTCATGCTCTTTATTAAATCCCAATGTATACCAGACCTATTTTTACCACCCGCTTCTGGATAGGATGAGCCCAATGCAAGATGCATAGTTTCCCCAATCTTTTCATCAAAGAGTATATTTTTAGTATTCCTTTTAATTGAGTCATTTAAGCCAAAAGCCAACTCACCAACTATACTAGCGCCCTTATCGGTTTTTATTATCTCTCTTAGAAACTTTTCGCCTTTTACTGCCTCAGCATTAATAATAACCCCATTCTCAAAGGTTAATGTAACACCACAAACCTCATTTCCCATATATGATGAGATATAATCAAAATGTATAAAACCATTAGCTGAATCCTCTACTGGACTTGTAAATATTTCACCATCTGGTAAATTATTAGTACCATTACAATTTATCCATTTCCTACCTTCAACGGAGATCACTAAATCGGTTTTATCACCTATAATATGTATATTTTTTTTATCTTGAATATTATTAATTATATTCTCTTGATATTTATCAACAGATTTCCATTCACTTACAGGATCATCACAATCTAACTTACATGCCTTATAAACAAACTCTCTAAACTCATCATAGGACAATTCAGCATCTTGAGCCATTGAGAATGTTGGATAAGGGGATAGATTCCATCTTAATTCACCTTTAATTTCTCTATCTAACATGATATCCTTTAAAATTTTTGTAGATTTGCTTCTTCTAGCCAACTTATAAGGATCAACACCACTTAATTGTTTAGAATTTACTTGAGAATCTATTGAGACTATTGCATTTGCCTGTTTCATAGAAACCTTAGCTGTCTCATGTATAAAATCTAATTGCTTATCACAAGCATTTTTGAAATATAGATAGGATTGCTCATCTAAGCTCATATCAATATCTGGATATGCCCCAATTTCTAGTGACTTTAAATAGAGCTCTTTAATAAGAGGTATAGAACAAGCTGAACCTCTCAATACTATAACTTCATCTTCCTTCAATTTAATGCTATAATTACATATTAAATCAGCTAATTTTTTCTCTAAATCATAACACATATTATACTACCCTAAATTCTCTAAATTATAAAAAGCTTTCTTCCCTAAATATTTCCCTTCGCCCAATAACTCTTCCTCAATTCTTAATAGTTGATTATATTTCGCTATCCTGTCAGTCCTACTTGCAGAGCCTGTTTTAATCTGCCCTGTATTAAAGGCAACACTCAAGTCAGCAATTGTTGTATCCTCTGTCTCTCCAGACCTATGAGATATAACCGCTGTATACGACGCCCTCTTAGCCATTTCAATAGCAGCTATAGTTTCTGTTAGCGTACCAATCTGATTGACTTTTATAAGGATTGAGTTTGCTACTTTTTCATTGATACCCCTTTCTAAACGTTTAGTATTTGTTACAAATAGATCGTCTCCAACTAATTGTATTTTATCACCTAATTTATCTGTTAGTTTTTTCCATCCTTTCCAATCTTCCTCATCTAATCCATCTTCTAAAGATATAATTGGATATTTTGAAACTAAATACGTATAATAATCAATCAACTCTTCAGCAGTTTTCTCTTTTTTATCTTCAGCTGCTAAATAGTATTTACCATCCTTAAATAGTTCACTAGCTGCAGCATCAATTGCTAGATATATATCTACACCTGGTTTATATCCTGCACTCTCTATAGCTCTTAAAATAACTTCAATAGCTTCTTCATTAGATTTAAGGTTTGGAGCAAAACCACCTTCATCACCTACTGCTGTAGTATAACCTCTATCCTTTAATATCTTCTTTAAAGCGTGAAATGTCTCTGAACCCATCCTAAGGGCTTCTTTAAATGACTCAGCCCCTAAAGGTAAAATCATAAACTCCTGCAAATCAACATTGTTATCGGCATGTTTTCCACCATTTAATATATTCATAAAAGGCACTGGTAATACATGGGCAAAAACTCCACCAATATATCTATAAAGTGGCAAACCTGTTGCATTAGAAGCTGCCTTAGCACATGCTAAGGACGCACCCAATATTGCATTTGCCCCTAATTTACTTTTATTATCAGTTCCATCTAATTTTATAAGTAGTTCATCAATAAGCTTTTGCTCTAACACATCAATTCCTTCTAATTCTGGTGCTATCACATCATTAACATTTTGTACTGCTTTTAACACACCCTTTCCACCATATCTTTTTTTATCACCATCTCTTAACTCAACAGCTTCAAACTCACCAGTAGAAGCTCCAGACGGAACTGAAGCTAAGCCATAATATCCACCAGAAGTATAAACCTCAACCTCAACTGTCGGATTTCCTCTAGAATCTAATATCTCCCTTGCAAAAATATCAACCAATTCAGTCATAAGTCACCTCGTTCATTATTCATTGATCAACTTATTTAAAATATTTTCAAATAAATTTCTATATCTCTCTAAAGAATTTTTATCTTTTGCTTCAAATCTCATAACAATTACAGGTTGGGTATTACTAGCTCTTAATAAACCCCAGCCATTATCAAAAATCACCCTTATCCCATCTATATCAATTATATCTCTTATTTTATATTTCTCATCACTTTTGTATTCTTTAAAGATATTTTTGGCTTCTTCAACTATATTAAATTTTTTCTCTTCAGGACAATCAATCCTAATCTCAGGCGTATTATATACCTGTGGTAAATCTTTAAATAAATCATCACACTTCTCAATTTCTTTAGAAGTTAAAGCATTAACATAAACTTCAAGAAACCTAACAGATGAATATATTGCATCATCATAACCAAAATATCTATCAGCAAAGAATATATGACCACTCATTTCTCCAGCCAGCTCAGCTTGGATTTCTTTCAATTTATCTTTAATAAGAGAGTGGCCAGTTTTCCACATAATACCCTTTATGCCCATTTTTTCCAACTCATCAAAAAGCACTTGTGATGCTTTAACATCAGCAATTACAGTAGGTTTATCATAGTGCTTAAGTA
The DNA here is from genome assembly GCA_034189185.1 of Deferribacterota bacterium. NCBI lineage: Bacteria > Pseudomonadati > Deferribacterota > Deferribacterota bacterium. The sequence continues at coordinate 13,362 of JAXHVM010000010.1, read as the reverse complement.
ATTCTTTTGCGTAAACCAATAATAACATATCTCCCCATATAATATTACCACTATTTGAAACTACACCTATCCTATCTGCATCTCCATCGTAAGCAACACCAAAATCAGCTTTTACTTCCAATACCTTATTAATTAAATCTTTTAAATTTTCTCTAACAGTAGGATCTGGGTGATGGTTTGGAAAATGTCCGTCTTCTTCACAATATAGCTCAACAGTATTAACCTTAAGTTCTTTAAATATCTTTGGTGCAATAGAGGACGCAACTCCATTACCAGCATCTATTACTACCTTTACATCACGTTCCAAGGAAGAAACCTTACGCTTTATATCTCTAAAATGATTAACCACCCATTCTATATATTTGGATACTATATCATAGCTAGATATCTGGCCTCTTTTTTCAGCAACCTTATAATTTTCTTCAATAATCTTATTATAAACATTAATTATCTCATCCCCATATATAGTAGTTTTACCAATTCCTAGTTTTAGACCATTATATTCTGGCGGATTGTGGCTTCCTGTAATCATAATAAAACCATCAACATTTAAAACAAAAGAACTAAAATATGTTACAGGAGTTGGACAAATACCGAGATCTACAATATTACAACCTGCATCAAGCAAACCTTCCTTGATGCCTTCAAATAATTCAGTTGAAGAAAGCCTAACATCTCTTCCTACTGATATCGTAAGATTATCATTATTAATTCGTTCACTAATTATATATGCAAACCTATTTGCTATCTCTTTTGCAACATCTTTTGAAAGTGTAGTTGGCACCACACCTCTTATATCATATTGTCTAAAAATTTCTTTTTGCACCATAAATCACCTTCACTAACTCTATTTTATAAGTTATAATATATTACTGATGATAAATATAGCATATTGTTTAAATAATAACAACATTATTAATAACTTAAAGAAATTTGCTAAAGAAGAAAATATAAATTGTTATAATCTAATTGCAGATAATAATATCAATAAAAATATATCTATTATTTTTATTGATCACATAGATAATAACGTAATAAATAAATTTAAAAATGCATTAATATGTTCAATAAATTTAGATTTGGAGCATAAATTTTTTTACTATAAACTAAATGAAAATTTCAACATTTTTCAATTTAGAGCTATTATTGATGTTTGTTTATTTAGAGGATTAATTAGCTATTATATAAGCGATACAATCCCAAAATATGCATATCTAAAATATGAAATTCCAAATAATATATTTAAGGTTGATGAAATAGTTTATTCAATTACAAAAGATCTTATATATTTCTACAATTTGAAGGAACTTCAAAAAATAAGGGTTGGCCTTTGTGAAATGATAACCAATGCTATAGAACATGGTAACCTTGAAATAGACAATAAAGAAAAACATAAATACACAAAAAATGGTTGTTACAATGAATTTTTGAAGGAAAAATTAAAAACAAAAGAAGCAAAAGAGAGAAAGATAATTGTAGAATTAAAAATAGATAAAAATAAGCTTGTCATTATCATCGAAGACGAAGGAAAAGGCTTTGACACAAATTTAGCAAACGAACTACATAAAGAAAATGACCAATTAAAATTATATGGGCGGGGTATTTTAATTACAAAGAATTATTTTGATAGAGTAACCTATAACAAAATAGGCAATAAAGTAAGACTGCTAAAATATTTATAAAAACTACTCTAATAGTAAAAAATAATAGAACCCTTTAAAGATTAAAGTATAATTTCAAATATTTATTAAACTTTTATATTTATTATATATCGTCTTTCCTAGTTCCTTAACTTCTTTCATACAATTTATTATATATTTTCTCTGGAAAAATCAAACTGAAGCGATTTACTTAAGAAATAAACAATTTATTATTTATTTAAATCTAATTTCACCATTACTAACAACAACTTTTATATTTTTTCTCTTTGCAAATTTGCCTTCCACTAATTTATCGCTAAGTGGATCTTCAATATATTGCTGAAGTAGCCTTTTCAGTGGCCTTGCACCATACTGATAATTGTAATCTTTTTGCAGTATTAAATCCTTAGCTTCCTCTGTAACAATTATTTTTTTACCAATCTTTTCTATTCTCTTGTTTATTTCGTTAATCTGTATGTCAATAATCTTCTTCAGATCTTCTTTTTTCAATGGTTCAAATATAACTATACTATCTACCCTATTTATAAATTCTGGTTGGAAATTTTGTTTCAACTCACTAATGGCATTATTTTTAAGAAGTTTATAATCTATCTTTCCGTCAGTATTATCACCTGCTGCGTCAAAACCAACCTTCTTTGACTGCATTGATTTCTTTGTTCCTAAATTAGAAGTCATAATTATTATAGTATTTTTAAAATTAACTTTATGACCTAAACTATCAGTAATAAAACCATCATCTAATATCTGCAACAATATATTTAAAACCTCTGGATGGGCTTTTTCAATTTCATCAAACAAAACTACAGAATAAGGTTTTCTCCTTACAGCCTCTGTTAGTTTGCCACCTTCTTCATAGCCTATATATCCTGGAGGAGCACCAATAAGCCTTGAAACGCTAAAACGCTCCATAAACTCTGACATGTCTATCCTAACTAACGCATTTTCCGAACAAAATATTTGTTCCGCTACCCTTTTTGCAAGTTCAGTTTTCCCAACACCTGTAGGGCCTAAAAATATAAAAGAGCCAATCGGCCTATTTGGATTATTCAATCCAGCAAAGCTTCTTCTGATTGCTTTTGAAACTTGACTAATTGCCTCCTTTTGAGAAATAACTTTCTTCGACAACTCCTTCTCTAAGCGAGCTACCCTTTGTCTATCTTCTAAGCGCAATTTCTGAACAGGTATATTTGTCATTATTGATACAACATTTGATATATTCTCTTTTGTTAATTTAGGCCAATTCTCATTCTTTTTAATCTTCCATTCACTTAGCCTAACATGAAGAAGCTCACTACACCTCTCAATCTCCTTTGTATATTCTTCAATTTTCTCAAAATTACTTGTATTATATAAAATATCTCTCTCCTCTTTAAGTTCAGAGATCTTATTTTTTAATTCTAGTATATCAGATGGCGTACTATCATTATCTAGCTTAACTTTAGAACTTGTCTCATCTAAAACATCTAAGCTCTTATCTGGTTGAAATTTATCAGTTAAATACCTATCTGTAAGGTAGACTATTTCTTCTAAAACATCATCGGGTACAATAACCCTATGAAAATCTTCATAATACTTTCTAACTCCCTTTAATATCTCAACAGTTTCTTCACTAGACGGCGAATCAACAGTGATAACTTGAAAACGGCGTTCAAGAGCGCCATCTTTTTCAAAATGTTTTCTATATTCCGAAAGTGTTGTTGCGCCTATACATTGAAAAGATCCCCTTGCTAATGCAGGTTTTAACATATTAGATGCATCAATTGAGCCTTCTGCGGCACCTGCACCTACAATAGCATGAATCTCATCAATAAATATTATAATATTTCCAACGCTTTCAATCTCCTTTAGAATATTTTTTACTCTCTCCTCAAATTGTCCCCTATATTTTGTACCTGCAACTAATGTGCCTAAATCTAGGGATATTAATCTCTTCCCCTTCAATGATTCTGGTATTGAGTCAGATACTAACTTATTTGCCAAACCTTCAACAATTGCCGTTTTTCCAACACCTGGCTCACCTATTAATATGCTATTATTCTTAATCCTTCTACATAAAATCTGAATTAATCTATCAATTTCTCTTTTTCTACCAATTACAGGATCTAACTTCCTATTTTTAGCTAACTCAGTTAAATCCTTTCCAAACTCATCCAATGTAGGCGTTGCCACCGGTGTTACTTTTGTTGTATTCATAAAATACACCCTTATCTCCTCTCTTAAACTTACTACATCAAACCCTAATTTTTTTAATATAGCCGCCGCTTTTCCTCTTTTTTCTTTTAATAATCCTAACAATATATGTTCTGGGTTTATATATTTATGATCTAAGTTATGAGCTTCTTCAATTGCATATTCTAATGATTTTTTAGCTAAAGGGCTAAAAGGTATACTCCCCTTTATCATTAAATTATGCCCTCTATCGCTCATATTTTTTATATCTCTTATAAGCATATTTATGTTTATGCCATGTTTGTTAAATATTTCAAAATATATCCCTGATCTCTCACGCAATAGGCCTAACAATAAATGTTCTGTATCTATATGAGCCTGTAGAAGTTTTTCAGCTTCTTCTCTCGAATATAAAATTACTCGTCTTGCACTATCTGTAAATAACTCATACATTTTCTATAGCCCAAATGTTATATTCATTTTATAATAATAATAAAATATATATACAGAAAGTCAAGTGATGGTAATAACATAATATGGATATTATTAAAATTCCTGTAGAAAACCTCGAAGAAGGTATGATTATAAGAGGAATAGATAAAAAATGGTTAAAGTTACCTTTTTTTAATAAACCTCTAAATAACATACCAAAACATATAGAGATACTTAAAAAATATGGCATACAATATGTCTTTGTAGATAATAATAAAAAGATGGGCATAAATAGTAAAATACTTAACAAAAATATAGAAAAAATAGATCCACAAATAAAAGCAACAATTGATAAAAAAGAAATACTACAACTAAAAAGGATAAAAGAATTACATGTTGAACACAAGGAGATCCTCAAAAAAATTTTCCTTGATGTTAGGGCTGGAAAATCCCTGGATTCACCACCCCTTAAAAAAGTAGTAAAAACTTATATAGATTACTATTTTAGAAAACCTGAACTCTTAATGAATATTATCCGCTTAAAGGATTTTAATAGATACATTTATATTCATTCATTAAATGTATGTATACTAAGCATTATTGTGGGCTCACGAATAGGCTTTGACGTTGAAAATCTTAACTGTCTCGGCCTAGGAGGATTACTACACGATATTGGTAAGATGAAAATACCTGAGAGTATACTAAATAAAAAAGGCAAATTGACAGAAAAAGAAGAGGAATTATTAAAAAAACACCCAATATATAGCTATGAAATACTGAAAGATTCCCTTGATATATCTTTGGATACAAAAAAATGTGTATTGCAACATCATGAATGTATTGATGGAACAGGCTACCCCCTTAGATTAACAGATAAAAACATAACGAAACTTGCAAAAATTGTTTCTATTGTGAATTTTTATGACTATCTAACTTCTACAACATCTAACAAAGAAGCACTAATACCTCCACAAGCAATTAAAAAAATAATAGATGTGGCAGGTACAAAACTTGATAAATTATATGTTCATTTTTTTATTGATACTTTGGGTATCTATCCTGTTGGCACACTTGTTTTGCTTGATAGTGGAGAATTGGCTGTTGTATTTCAAATTAACAGAAGGGATATAACAAGGCCCTTGGTTCTTATAATAACTGATACCAATAAAAATATGATCCCTCCCTACCCCTTTAAATTAGACAGCTATAACTTAGTAACAAAAAAACCATATAAATCAATAAAAAAAGCTCTTGAAAATTCTGATTATAATTTAGATACTAATAAATTAATTGATAATTTTATAGCTACGTGTTTATAATGAAAATACTTATAACACAAAAGTTGCCAATAAATCCAAAAAAACATCTAAATGACTTTAATCTAATATATAATGAAAATAGTTTTCCCATAAAAGAGAGTGATTTATTAAACTACATTGAAGATGTTAGTGGAATTGTATCCACAATTGGAACAAAACTTAATAGAGAGTTATTAGAAAAATCAAGTAATTTAAAGATAATTGCAAACTATGGTGTTGGCTATGACAATATAGATATCGATTTCGCTAAAGAAAAAAACATAATTGTCACAAATACACCCTATGTTTTAACTGAATCTACAGCAGAGCTTGCAATTACGCTTATGTTAAATATTGCCAGAAAAGTTTTAGAAGCAAATAAATATTTAATTGATGGGGAGTTTAAAGGTTGGCAGCCAACACTATTTTTAGGTGATGATTTATATAAAAAAACAGTGGGCATCTTCGGCTTTGGCAGAATAGGACAAAGAGTTGCACAAATATTAAATGTATTTAGTTGTAATACTATATATAACTCAAGAACCAGAAAAATTCATGAAGAACAACTATTAAATGCTACATTTGTCTCATTTGAAGATATGTTAATAAATTCTGATTTTATTATTATTACAGCACCAAAATCTAAAGACACTTTTCATAGATTTACTATTAATGAATTCCAAAAAATGAAAAAAACCTCCTATATAATAAATGTAGGTAGGGGTGATATAATAAAAGAAGATGATCTTATATATGCTCTTAAAAATAGATTTATTAGTGGGGCAGCTTTAGATGTCTATGAAAAAGAACCTCACATCCCTGATGAGCTTAAGAATTTAAAAAATACTGTCCTGCTACCCCACATTGGAAGTGCTACCTTTGAAACAAGAAAAAATATGGCCTTGCTCTGCTTTGATAGCATAAAAAAAGTATTATTAGATAGAAAGAAACCTTGGAATGCAGTTTTCTAATAAATTAAAAAGGATCTGCTATTAATAATTTTATTAACCTTTTTAAATATTCATATTTTATTACAAGATGGTTAACTAATAATCAACAATATATTAATTTCATAAAAGACAGACTTTACACAAAAAGGGATAAATATGCTATATATAAAGATATATATTTCAACAATCTATATAATTTAGATGAATCATCTCTCCTAAAGCATCTAAGAATCTATAAGATGATTGAATATTCAATAATTGCTCATGAAATATTAGTTGAGAAAAAAAGCATAATCTACACCTCTAAACACCTCTCATTCTTGGCCGATGTAATGCTTAATATAGCATATATTTATGGATATAAGAAATTATGTAGAGATATAGGCATACCCTTAAAGACAAATGGTAAAAAAATAGGCTATTCCATAATCTCATTAGGTAAATTAGGCGGAGAAGAATTAAATTTTAATTCTGATATTGATATAATCTTTGTATACGACACAGATGATGGCTATATAGCTAAAAAAACAAATCGAAGAAGCCTGCCTATATCTCAGTTTTTCTTAAAACTGAGTGAAAAAGTATATCATTATATTGGGAGTAATACTGATGAAGGTTTTGTATTTAGAATAGATACAAGGCTTAGGCCAAATGGTCAAAAGGGTCCTTTAGCAATGTCTATCGATAGTTATGGGTTATACTACGAGGTATATGGTCAAACATGGGAAAGGTTAATGTTGTTAAAAGCTAGACCATCAGCAGGAAACCTCAAAACAGGTATTAAATTTATCGAAACTATAAAACCTTTTATATTACGGAAATCTTTGGATTATACTATTATAGATGAATTAGCAACTATCAAATCAAAGATTGATCATCGCTCAAAATTAAAAGGCACACAGATAGTTGATGTAAAATTAGGAATTGGAGGTATTAGAGAAGTAGAGTTTATAACTCAAGCTTTACAAATTTTAAATTATCCAAAATATAAAAACATTTATAATGCTAATACTATTAAAACATTAAATAAACTAAAAATATATAAAATTTTAAATCCTGAAGATTGTGACGTCTTAATTAAAGGATACCTTTTTCTTAGAAGATGTGAAGATATGATTCAATTAGAAGAAGGCTTACAAAAACACTCTCTACCAATAAATGACAAAGATAAGCTTATAAAATTTTCCAAATATTTGGGATTTGACTCAAACGAAACTTTTATGAATGAATACAATAATCATACAAAAAATATAAATAAAATATTTGAAAATATATTTACAAATAGAGGTGAAGGCAATTTTTATATTGATGAGGAATTTACTATAAATGACTATGCTGAGATATTAAAAAAATATGGAATTAACCAAACAGAAGAATGTGCAAAAATATTAATGTCAATAATATATGGAACCAATAAGAGGCCTAGAAATAGCAGAGAAAAAAAACTTATAGAAGAATTAATGGCCTTTATTTTAGAACAATTAAAGAATAATATTGATCCAAAAAGTGCTTTAAATTATTTTGAACAGTTATTTAGAAATCCCTATCAGATATATATAATTTATGATATTTTTAAAAGTAAACCAGAAATAATAAATGAAATAATCTACATCTTTTCAACAAATGACTTTATTTCCAAACTGATAATTAATACATATTCTATAGATTACATATATGCACCTAAAGATCCACATTATAAAAAAAATGAAATCCTTAACCTATTGATAGAAATATTAAAAAATGTCAGTGATGAAGAATATGAGTTTGAGATATTAAGAAAAAAACATAAGGAATTACTATTCAATGTTGCTTACAGCTATATAACAAAAAAAATAGATATATACACATTTATGAAATCTTTAACAGAATTAGCTGAAGGCTTTTTGCTTTACGCCCTAGATAAAGCCTATAATATTTACAAAATAAATATTGGTGAGCCCTATTTAGATAATAATAAAATCTGTGGATATTTAATTATAGGAATGGGAAAACTAGGTAGTTACGAAATGAGCGTTGGCTCTGATTTAGATATTGTTTTTATCTATGAGGGATTTGGTTTTACTAAAGGGACAAAGAGAATTTCTAACCAAGAATTTTTTGCTAAAGTTATACAAAAAGCAATATCATATCTATCAACTGTAACAATTGGAGGTTATTTATATAAAATAGATATGAGATTAAGGCCAAGTGGCTCAAGCGGAATGTTAGTGACAACAATAGAATCCTTTGAGAAATATTACATAAACAACGCTATGGTATGGGAAAAACAATCCTTACTTAAGGGTAGGCCACTGAATGTGAATATATCATTAAATAAAAAATTCTTTGATATAAAAAATAAAGTACTTTTTAAAAAGTCTTTAACAGTAAATGAAATAACCGATATATACAATATGCGTTTTAGAATAGAAAAGGAAAGAACAAGGGATCTAAATGTATATGATATTAAATCTGGCTACGGTGGCATAATAGATATTGAATTTATAGTACAATTTTTCCAGCTTTATTACGGGTATAAATATAGCTCATTAAAAACAACAAAAATTTACAGAGCTATTGATAATATATTCAAGCTAGGTTTAATAAATAACAGAAATTATAATTTACTTAAAAAAAACTACACCTTTTATAAAAAAATTGAAAATCTTTGTAAATGCTATAACAACATAAATTCTACAATCTTACCAAAGGATAAAAAGATATTACAGAAAATTTCACTTCTTATGGATTATAAAACAGAGGGTGATGCAAAATTAATAGCAGACTACAAAAATATTAGAAGCTCAACAAGAGGTTGTTTCAAAAGGGTTTTCAATAATTTTATCAAAACATCAAATAAGATCTAAAGGGTAGGTTTTTACTAATAATAGATTAAGCTGATAATCTCTCTATAAAAAATAATTGTTTATAACATCAACTTTAATATATACTGCTTATCTACTCACTACTTTTACCAGCCCTACTCGCCTCTTCAACCTCTATAAGCTCTCCTGTCTTAAGATCAAATATAAAACCAAATACTGATACGTTATCAGGTACTAGGGGGTGTCCCTTAATCCTTAACACATCATCTATTACACTTTTTTTCCTGTCATCTATAGTAAGCCAATTCATAAATCTCCCATAAACTGCCCGCTTGGCATTAAGATTTTCTGCCAGCAACTCATCCATCTTTTTTTGGGTAAATGATTCCATTCCACAGTCAGAATGATGTATAACAAACCACTGATCTGTCCCAAGGAGCCTATTTGAGATCACAAGCGATCTTATTGCATCATCGCTCGCACGCCCCCCAGCATTCCTTATTATATGCGCATCCCCCAATTCCAAACCTGCAAACCTCATAGGGTCAAGCCTGGCATCCATACATGTGAGAATTGCTATTTTCTTAGCTGGTTGGGTAGCAAGACCAGCTTTGTCAAATACTACAGCATATTTTTTGTTCTCTGAAACTATATGATCATACGCTTTACCCAAAGCCACCTCCTTAAATTTCTTTATATTTAAAACTAAATTTATACAGTCTTTAAATAAATATCAGAAAAATAATAAGAATTACGAACCCTGATATCCAAGTCTTTTAGATATCTCCTTGGCATACCTCTTTAAAACTGGTAAAACCTCCTTCTGAATTACTTCCTCAGTCATTCTATAAGAAGGAGAACTTAATGACAGACCAGCAGCTGCTATCCCCAGATAATCTTTTATTGGTACGGCTACACAACCTACGCCTTCCTCAAACTCTTCATTATCTATAGCGTAATCATTCTTTGCCACAATATCTAGATGTCTTTTCAACTCCGGCAATGATGTTATTGTATTTTTTGTATATTTCTTTAATCGTGCCCCCATATACATCTTATTAATCTCTTCATCAGATGCATAGGCAAGTTGAATCTTACCAATAGCCGTACAATATGCTGGAACATCTTTACCAACCCTAGGGACAACCTGAACTGCCTTCATTGATTCAACAACATCAAGATATATTGCATGTCCTTCCCTCAGTATGCCTATATACAATGTCTCATCTAATTTCTCAGCAGCTTCATGCATAAAAGGTTTGGCTATATTTAATAATCCAAGATTTTTCGCAAACTTTTGACCTAAGGAAAATATATTTATCCCCAATTTATAATTTTCAGTCTCTGGATTCTGTTCAATATAACCCCTTGAATGTAAAGTCGCTAATAGTCTAAATACATTATTCTTGTGTAAACTTAAACGCTTACTTAACTCGGTAACACCTAATTCCCTTGAATAGCTAGCAGACTCCCTAAATGTTTCAATAAGTTGTAATACATGATAAATTGATTGCACCGGTTTAAATTTATCTTTACTTTGCATATTTCACCTCTCATATTTTAATATTATAATAGTTTAAATAACTAAATTTATCAAATTCTTCTGAATGAATTTTTTTCCATCTTATAAAGCCTCTATCTATCTTTATATCCTTTAATTCTTTATCTATATCACTATCTGATCTAACTAATATGTAAAAGTTTTCATTAATCAGTGTAATATCAATTAACACCCTTCCTAAATTTGACATATAGAGAAATAGCTTGCATTTAAATACCTTATTCTTTTTCTTTTTTATCATTATAAAAGCATCTTCTATATTATTTTCAGGACTACTAAAATATATACTAAAAGTTTTATAATACAATAGTTGATATAACTCTTTTGTAGAAACACCACTATTCTTTATAATATTATTTATAAAACTATTATCACTATCGCTACCATTAATTAATTTTGAAATTTTATTAAATAATTCATTTTTTTTATTATCTATTAATGTTTTTATCTCCTCAGCATTAAAAGATTTAAGTAGCTGCCTTTCAATATTAATGCTGGTGCTTTCATTAAGACTATATTTTTTAACACTATTTAAGCTATAATTATTCAGTTTAACTAAATGTAATCTAGGGTAATTTTTTAAGACTTTTGCCCTTATGATATCACCTACTTTAACATCGCCATCAATCCTTGCCTTAACTTTACTGCCAGCTGTTTCGATAAGATATTCAGAATCCCCTAAGGACTCAATTATTTTTAATAATAAAGCATCTTTTGTATTAGTTGTATAATTTTGTAAAAATGTAGTTAATTTACTAATTAAACTTGCGTTCACAATTTTTCCTTATTAAATTTTAACATTAGCTCAACTTCAGATTTTGATATTCCTAACTCCCTTGCAATATCATTGGGATTTCTATTTTCTTTATAGAAATTTATTACCTTTTTCTTTACATTATTTTCATCATAAGAACTACTAACTGCATTTTCAAATCTTATAAGTTTTAACTCTAAAAGGGAAACTAAATCTGCTATCATATCTTCTTTTTTTCTGATATCTAACTCCAAACTTTCAGCAACTCTTTCAGCCTCAATTAGTAAATCTTTTAGATATTCTACAATTACTTGGATATCATTATAACTAACATCTATTATTCTCTTTTCGATCAATCTAAACTTTAAAATATAATAAACTAAGGCTACCAAAGATAGAATCTGTATAATAAATAATATAAATATTATAACATTTGTACTCATAACAGTTTAAATGTTCGAGCAAGTAAGCGTTCTTTTTCTATTGCATATTTTATGAGAAACTCTCTGCTATCTCTATCAATATATATATATTTAATACCGTATTTATAACCCATTTTTGTTTCCTTTACACTTACAACTTCTCCTAGGGCTGAAAATATTTGGTAATATTGATAGTCTTCGAGCCCAAATTTTATATATAATATAGAGCTTTCATCAGCAATTTTATCAAAGCAAAAGATGCAAACTCCACCACCACTTATATCTAAAGATTTTGCAGTGATCAGGTCTAGTTTATTCTTTTTCTCGTCTATACTAAATAAAATCTTATCTAATTTCGTATTAATTTCTATTAAAAATTGGGATATAATAGATCTTATTTCATCTGCTGACTTTATAAAATCTCTTACTTTATAAACAATAGAGTTTTTATACTCTCCCATCTCCTCATCAATAATAGTCTTATATTTATTAATCTCATCTTTACTTATCTTTTTTAAATAAATTGGGCCTTTATAATCAACTCTGAATTCCTTCCTTTTAATATCTTCTGTCACCATTTCAATCACATTAAAATGCATTAAATTACCTTCAACTTTAACAATTTTCACGTTCTTTTTAACAAGCATGCCTTCATCATAATATTGTATTTGAAATTTTATAGCACCATCAATTAGTTCATTGATATCACCATTATACTTAACAACCATAGGATTATAACTTTCAATAATAACAAACACCCTTCTAATATCATCATCATAGTCTACCTTTAATTTGCCAGAACTCATCTATCCCTCATAATCTATTGTACTGCCTACATTGCTTTTTTTATTTCTCTTTTTATTCCCTCGAGGAGAAACTCTTCTTTTTTTTAGCTGCTGGGTCCTTCTTGTTTGCCTATCTCTTTCTACAATTGACATAATTACCCTATCAACCTCTGGAACATCCTGAACCCTCATCATATTTAGTTCTTTAAATTCATTACTTACATAAATATTTCTGTTTAAACTATTTTTGTCGACAACATCAAAATATTTTTCAGCAAAATAAATCTTGCTAATGTTATTTTGAATATCAATTGGATTTACCCCATAACTACCCCCTTTTTATATATAGTGAGCCATTATTAAAATTTTTTAAAGAAAATTTATCAGTTAATTTTGAAATAGTTTCTGCATGCCCTAAAAACAAAGAACCTCCAATATTAAGAACATTATACATTATATCTAACACCCTCTTTTTCATATCAACATCAAAGTATATCAAAACATTTCTACAAAATATAAAATCTAT